>JAGACY010000123.1 GCA_017613855.1 Pseudomonadota bacterium | reverse complement strand
TAGCGAACAAAATCTCCATGTTTGTTACACAGAGCCTAAATTAATAACAATATCTTAATAGGATGTGGTTATTATATCTACATTTGACCACAAGCGCCGTCATTCCAATTTGTATAAAATCCGAATTTTGGCTTTATACCATGGGTTGACGGTGTTTTTTTGTATTTTTTATACGCTTGGGTATTGTCTAAAATTATAAGTAGTGGTACGTAAACAAATCGCTTTTGATAAGCGTGTCGTATTTTTTTTACCCACTGTTCAGGCGGGCATTATTACTTTTTTTTCGTGAGGGCAGTCGCAATGGCCGATTTGACGAAACCGAAAAAGCAAGTCAGTGTATGGTGGTTTGCTTTTGGGTACTTTGCAGTTTACATTCCCTATTCATTCTTTACGAAGATGGTCTCTGGCGGTCTTCTCGCCAAAGATGATCCTAATATGGCTCAGGCCTGCCTGGACAAAGCCGCCGATATTTCGGTTTGCCCGCTGAGGGTAAACAGTTTTGAATGGCTGCCTCCGACAATTCTGGCATCCATCATCATGATGCTGATCTTCATTTCATCGATGAAATGGTGGAAATTCGCGACTCAGACGAAGAATGTAAAAATTGCGGGCCATTCCCTGCCGCGTCCCCGTATCTGGACACTGTTCTCCGGTATTTGTACCGGTCTGGTCGTCGTGACAACGACATTGGCCTATACCATTGATGGCGTTTCAATCGTGTTTGCCATGCTCCTGATGCGAGGTGGTATGCTCGTCATGTCACCGATTGTCGATACGATCTTCCGTCGTCATGTACGTTGGTTCTCATGGGCAGCACTTAGCCTGTCTTTGCTTGCTCTCATTATTTCCAACTTCGGACCGAATATCTTTGAAGGTGCGACCTTTGGCGAAAAAGCATTGATGAACACGATGCTCGCCATTGACCTCGTCGTTTATCTCTCGGCGTATTTCTTCCGTCTTTCCTTCATGTCCAAACTCGCCAAGAGCGAAAATGCCGACGATACCAAGAAATTCTTCGTCGAAGAACAGATGGTGGGAACCCCCTCTATCTTCATCATTCTCTTCATTGCATCTCTGTTTGCACCCGGCGTCGTAGACAATCCTTCCGGTCTGGACAATATGCTCAACGGCATTCACGCTGGATTTACAACATTCTGGAGTCGTCCGGCATCCATCCTCGTTTTGGCAGTACTGGCGGGTATCTTCTCGCAGTTCAACGGCGTATTTGGCAGCCTGATCCTGCTCGATAAATCCGAAAATGCCTTTGCCGTTGCCGTCAACCGTTGTTCTTCGATTCTCGCCGGCGTTATTGCATCACTCGCAATTGCCATTGTGTTCCAGACAGAGCTGGATGGCAAAGCACTTATGCCGGGGCTCTATACCTGGATAAGCGCAGCACTCATCGTCGGTGCTCTCCTCTTCCTGGCACTGCCCAAGATGTTTGCAACGCTTGAAAAACAGCGAAAAGCTGCAGAAGCCGCCGCTGCAGCGCCTGCTGCTGCTGAAGAAGCCGTAGAAGCTGCTGAAGAAGTTACGGAATCTTCAGAAGAAACAAAAGAATCTTAGTCGTTTCTTTTGGGTGAGCCGCGCGATATACGCGGCTCAGCTCGCTTTTGGCCTTTGGCCAATACGCTCGCTAAAAGCCGCTATCCCTGTCGGGATACGCGGCTTTTTTTTGATTATGGAAACATCATTCCAAAGGCATTGGTTCTTAATATGCGGATCGACTGATCATCCTGAATGATGGCCACATCATGCCCTGCCAGAAACTCGTCTCGCGCCAGGATTTGTACAATCTGTCCGGGTTTGAGCGTTTTTTGTGTGTCGAGTTCTGCCATGGGGAACAATTCGCGATTCTTTTCGGCATAGCCCGATAAAAATCCCAATCTCTCACGTAAAATGCCATCGGGGGCGCGGTAATACAATGCTTTTAGCCAGGCCTCGTTGGGCAGTGCATACATTTTTTGCAGTCCCCAAAGGGCACTGTAGGCTACGCGAATGTCGGTATGCGTCAGCAAATCCTGCAACTCCGGGATAAATCTCGTTCTGGCGTGTGTACCGACGGCAACAGCAGCAGCAATCCTCACCGAAACATCCGCATCCTTGAGTGAAGCGAGCAAAAATGCATCGAGTAATTCTTCGTCCCAGTCATTGACACTCTCCGGAAACCGGATGAGATATTCGAGTGCCTGTTCCCGCACGGCAGCTTTTGAATCTTCGAGTGCAATTTTTAGAATCGGTGATGCTGTTTTGGGCTCCAATCCCCGAATCCAGGCACGCTTCATATCTGAGCGCATAGCTTTGAAATCGGATTCTGAAGGCTGAGGCGGCATTTTCCCAAGGCGCCTGCATAGCTCAAGTGCCGGTTCTGCATGCAAAAGCTTATATTGCCCAGCAGTTTTGAGCGCCTCGTGTTTGAGTTCATCCAAATGGGGCCATGCTTGTTCGGGAAATGCAGAAATTAAAAGGACAAGCGCCCATCGGGCGAGATAGACATGCCCCATATTATCATTGGAGGAAGCTTGTAAAACGAGATTTGCCAGTGGTTCAAAATAGGTTTGCGATTGAGCAGCAATATGCAGGGCTGTTACGGCAGCCTGGAGATTGCTGTTGCCCAAATTGTGTACAATGATTTCGCGGACCTGGTCATTATCACTGTATTTTTCGAGCGCACGCAGTACATTTGCGGATATTTCTTCTCGATGAAGTGTTTCGAACAGCACGGATTTTCCCAAATCCGATTTTGGCAAATGCATCAAAAAAGCTTGCTGCATATCCGCATTGAGCTGAACATCGCGATAGGAAAAGCCCAGAGAATCATCTTTTAATAGAGCATCCGTCAGGAGTTCTGCATGGGGGCCATGTATGGCGTTCAGTACCTGATACCAGACATCGAGGGGGATACTTTTGGCCCATATTAACAGCCATCGAATCGCATCCGGCGTCGATCGATATGCCTGAATGATGGCAATGGAATCTATTTCGGATGTGGGATTATCCCAGAAAAGGTTTTGTTGTTTTTTGGTTAATTCGAGGTTATCGAGTGCGTGCGTACACATGGCCATGGTACGCAAGAGATTGTGTCGCTGTATTTTATTGGCTCGTGGCAATTCACGAAAGAGTGCTTCGACGAGAAGTTCAGGTCGCTTTTGGTATGCCTGAGCTACGCTCGTCGAGAATGCATGCATTCCGGCATAGTGCGCAAACAAATCGGCATATTTGGGCATGAGATCTTCGGGAAGACTGCGCAAAATGCGCCTTTGCAGCTCATCCGGATTGTCAGGCTCGAGATACAATAACAGGTTTTCGTAGCCTTCACCAAGGCGCGTCATGGCTTTGAGTGCTTCGATGCGGACTTCATCATTGGGATGATTTCGCACCAGGTTGAGCAATGGCGGTACCAAACGCGGATTTGCCAGCGATTGGGCGGCTCTGCACGCAGCGAGTACGACTTCGGGCTCGTGATGTCCCATCATATCGGCCACATAAGGGACGCAGCTCTCGTCGCAGATGCGAGCCATTGTGTCGAGTGCACCGCATATTTCCTCGGTTTTATCAGATTCGAGCCGGTCGATGGTTTCGGACAAGGTTAAGGCATAGCTCACCCCGGGAATGCCGAATCCCCCCAAAAACAAACCAAAAATCAGGGCATGATAAAAACGATTCATAAATGACGATCAATTTCCTCGAGAACCAAACCAGCGAGACGTAGGGGCGACCCAATGTGGTCGCCCCAAGGCGAGCAATTTCCCCGAGAACAAAACCAGCGAGACGTAGGGGCGACCCAATGTGGTCGCCCCAAGGCGAGCGGCGCGGCGTATTCGCATCGCGAATAGACGCGCGTCATTACAAATCATCCGTATCAGATTTGCTCCAGACTTTGAGTAAAACGGATGGGATTTTTTTCTCATCGAAGCCAACGCCCTGCGGCAAATTGGGTACCTGGAAATCGGAACCGGTCAGCAGGCGTGTATGTGTTCCTTTCTCCTCATCTTCGCTGGCATCTACGGTCACAAATAGCTTGGAAGTATCAATTTTTGCGAGTGCTTCTTCGTCACCGACGAGTGTCAGATCGACTTTTTCTGGGACAAATTCGTGAATCAGCGAAAGATTGAGCGGGACAATTTTAACGCCCAGGACAACATGCTGCTGGCTTTTCGCCATAATACTGACCGTGACTTCGACTTTGTCTGATTTGGCCTGAATGCCGACGCGATTCAGGATAACCCAGCGATTAACCGTAAAAGTAGCGGCTTTTCCCGTCAGATCGATGGGTTCGATGTAGAGCTGACTCGTTTCTTCTATGAGCGATTTCGGACCGCTGATTTCGATATTTTCAGGTTCGATGCGCACTTCGCCGAGTTGATAGCCGGGCATGAGTTCGCCGGTAAAGGCGTGATCTGTCGTTACGGCAACCGTTCGGTGTTCGAGCGGCTCGAGGTTGACGCCGACAAATTCGGGGGTAAATTTATCGATGCGAACGCCTTCGGGAAGGCTCAGCATTTCGTTTTGCAGCGTCACCTGAACATTTCCGGTTCTGCCTGGCGGCATGATGGATATCACACCCACATCATCGCGGGACATGCCGCGTAAAAGTGAGGCACGGCCATGCACCTGAACATCGACGGTCGTTTCTGAGGTGCCATCTACCGATGCAAAACCATCCGGCATTCGGATATTGACCGGGATTTTCTCGAAATTCAGCGTCATATTGCGGTCACTCATGACGACAATAAACAAAATGAGGCTGCATACGAGCGAAATGAGTTTAAGCGGTAAATTGGTGAGAAATCGCGACCAGAATGTCTTGGGTTTCTTATGTGGCGGAGGGGAATCCGGCACCACAACGCGATTGAGAGATGAATATGAATTCATGGCTTTATCATTATGAGATGTTTTAGAGGTAAGATATCTATGCCATAAGCCAGAATCTATAGACGTGATTGAGCTGGCAGCGAAAATCACATTTTCTTTTTAATGAAGTCCCGCAATGCTTTAAATTTACGCACAATGGCAGAATTGACCGTCATATCTGACTTGGGATGATTCTGTACGAACATTTTGTGTAAATAATCGCGGAGCGCTTCGGGTGATAATTTTCGCGTTAATTGTTCATTATGGGCAACCGAAATAATACCGGTTTCTTCCGAGACGACGACAATGACGGCATCTGTCGATTCACTTAAACCAATGGCAGCACGGTGGCGTGTTCCAAGGGCTTTATCGATGCGATCATTTGCCGACAACGGCAGGAAACATCCGGCGCTGTTGATGCGCTGATTGCGGATAATGACGGCACCATCGTGTGTCGGATTGGCTTTATAGGGAATGAACAAGGAAACCAGCAGTTCTTTGGTAATGGTTGCATCGATTTTTATGCCTTCGACCATGTATTGATCGAGGATTGCATCCATTTCGATGGCGATGAGGGCACCGCCGATTCGCTCGATCGGTTCCGGAGGAATGATTGAGAAGTAAAAAGAGCGGCTCTTTTTCGAACGGTCTCCGAAC
>JAGACY010000122.1 GCA_017613855.1 Pseudomonadota bacterium | reverse complement strand
TGGAATGACAGGCTGCGAGCATTGTCCGGGAGCAATGCAAACACTGCCGTGTTCACACTGAATATCGCCGCATCTGCATCCGGTATCTTTTTCACATAACCAGCCATATTGTGAGCAAAGATATTCGTTTTTATAGTTAAAACCGGGATTGAGTATTGTATGATTGCACGCACAGTTTCCGTCATTGTCTGCTGTGATGGGGAAAGTACTAATGTCGCCATCGTCGTCATCTTCATCGTCGTCATACCAATCCCCAACATTACTTTTTTTTGCATAACACATTAAATCCAAATAAAAATCATCGTAATGACATTGGCCGTCAATGCATTGGCCATATTTTTGGCAAGTCGATTCACCACATGAGCACCCGTTAACGGATACACATCTCACTGTGGTTCCGATCCTATAATAACCGCCATCTCCCCCTCCTTCAAAATGGATACCATAGCCATAATAAACCTTATCATAGCATGGCCCCAAACGCATGCCTTTCGGAATATCTCCATGATTAGTTGATTTATCTGTCGAAGGCGCTGGCGCATTATCATTAGCAGCATAATGGCTATTTTCCATCAATTCGCCGGAATCCTCATCATTATCTTCTGCGCATTCCTCATCAAACCACTCGAAAGTCTGATCCCAGGTGGCATTATTGCCATAACCGGTATCGTAACCATGCCGCGCTGCAAAGTCACAGGAAATCAAGGCGAGATCTTCCAGATCGTCTAATTTATTTTTACACTTTTCTTTATATTTTCTGCATTTATCCATGATGATATCATAGATATATCCTTTTGGGCATTCTTCGATGCATGCATGAATATCCGTAAGACAGGTTTTGCTAAAGTCGTCCTTGCATTTGTCGTTTTGACATTTGAAGAATTCACATCTGCCTAATTGACTGTTATAGACAGAGTCTTTTGGACAAACACATGTTTGTTTTGAGGGATCATATATTTCACCGTTATTACATGCAGTATCTTTATTTACACACCTATACATATTATATTCACTCTCGTATTCACTCTCGTATTCATTTTCTATGAAGTATTTTACATATCCGTTCGGACATCGGCAGTTTTTTTCTTTTTTACATACGATTTCTTTTCCTTCGTCGAATATATTAAGAGTGACATAGTTGGATGCATCTTTACATACGGAATATAGCATGTGATTCTTTTGAATGCTTTTGTAATTTGGGATGATACCGGATAAATCACATACTTTCTGATTACCAATTTTGGAATAGGCAGCATCATCTATACGCATCGAAGTTCGGCATGAACAGGATTCTTTTTCGCACACCCATTTATTATCAAAAATATCACAGTCATAGGATGATTTGTCGCTTTCGTCACCTGGAAATGGCTGTCCGGCGCAGTATAAAGCATCCTTGTCTTTTTCCGATTGGGATTCGCACACCCATGATTGTTTTTGCAAATCATAGTACAGATTTTTAATCGTAAACTGGCAAAAAGAGCTATCATTGTTTTCCTCTGTAAAGCAAAGCCAGTTATCATCTTTGCAAAGCACATCTTCTTCTTTGGCAATGAACGTGTCAGCAATTGGTTTGCCGCCGCATTTGCTTGTGCGATTGTTATAATCGTCCTGTGTTTCGTAGATACCTTTATTCGGGGCCAGCACACCGCCAGGTACGCAGACATCGCCGCTGTGTATCGTTATCTGGTGACAGTCACACGATTCTGCATCACACTCCCAGCGTTCTGAGCATGGATAGCCATTTACCGCTTTTTTGTCGGCATCGCACCGATCAGACGCCGCAGGATATTTCTTTCCAAACAGAGAGCATCCGTCATACTGCAGACATCTCAGCAGATCGCCAAGACATGTCCATTGTAAAGCTTCTGCCTGGCTGTATCGTATTTGGCCGCATACACACATATCCTCAGACACAGTACCGCCCAGGCCACAGCCTGCATCCGCGCCGGATTCTACCAACAATTGCATTACCTCGAGATAAAACTCTTTGAATTCATCATCTTCGGGATCTGAGTAGAGCCCGGGAGATTCATGATATAATTCAGAAAAATAGCTTTTAAAAGATTTAATGAACTCACCTTTGTGCATATACGTCAGCAATTTAATGCCATCGTTGTCCGGTTCGTTGATGAGGGCTTTGATGTCCAGTTGAATGGAAGGATTTTTGTTAGCAATCCCTTTAAAACAATTTACCAATTGTGGTTTATAGAACAGGACGTTTCGTCCATATTTATCTTTGGCATCGAGTTTTCCGCCTTCTTTCATAAATGCTTCATAAATCGAACATGCGTTGTTTTCCTTTGTAATGTCTATATCACCATACTGCGTTGGCAACGAGAACAATGCGGTCTTTCCCTCGTTGTCCACGGCATTCAGGTCGATGCCATGCTCGACGAGATATTTGAGCGTTACAGCAGGATCACCAGTGTTAAAATCATTATCAATATAGTATAAAACCGTGCGTCCGTTCTTGTCCTTTTCATTGATATTTGCACCAGACGCAAGGAGAAAATCCGCGACGTCCTTATTCAACACCTTGAAATAGTCACACATATAGGGCTGTCTTGTCTGAATGTTATAGAACAATGGTGTACGTCCCAGTTCGTCCTTCGCATTCACATCCGCACCGGCATTGATCAATACATTCATCGTCTCTAATCCAAGATGCTGATGCAAAGGCGTCTCACTACGTTTATTCTTTGCATTTACATTCAGTCCTAATTTGATGAGTGATTCATAAACCAATGGCGAATCAAACTCATAAAACTTATAAAACAAATAAGTATTGCCGTCTTCAGTCTTTTGGTGAATATCCAGTCCCGCTTTGATAAGCTCCGGGATCATGTTTACCATGTAGGACGGTGAATTATCCGAATCGTAGCATGCGTCATTGATCCTATCATCCTCCGTTGCGATATAGATCAGTTTTTGGAAAAATAACTTTGAAAAATGTTTGGAAACATTTGTAAATCTATAGTCATTGGCAGATTCCAGATATTCGATGATATCATCGTTTTCTGGGTAATAAGTCGAAAACATATTTTCTATAATCCTCCGCATCACAAAATCATCACCGTTGGCGTCTCTGAGCTTAACATCAGCGCCAAGTTCCATCAGTTTTTGTGTACATTCCAGATCAGAAATCGATTCATTCTGTGCATTATCATCGCATATTATCATCAATGGCGTTTCGCCGGTTTTGTTCTGCGCATTGATATTGGCGCCTAGCTTTACGAGCTGCTGTACAGTTGCAAGACTGATGTGTTTGTTATGGAGGACTGTGTTCCCATCGTTATCTTTGGCATTGATATCGAGGCCTGCATCGATGAGGTATTTAACTAATTCTTCATGGCTGATAAACACGTGCAAAAGTGTCTTGCCGAGTGCATCTTTGGCATCCGGTTTAATATTTCCCTTTTCAATCAGTTTTAGAACCATATCGGGAGGCAGTTTATACAAGGGAATCCGCCCTTTTTTATTAGCCGCGTAAAGATCAGCTCCGGCATCGATGAATGCTTGAATGATCGATTCGTCTGGTTCATTATTTAAAACATATAAACCAAGCGGTGTATTCCCCTGGTCATCCCTTACGTTGATATCCGCATGCTTATTTATGAACAGTTGAATAAAGTCGGCGTCGATATCTCCTCGTTCCGAGATCACATGCAAAAGTGTGCGGTTATGATTATCTGTCCTCCAGATACTAAAATCCTCTGATTGTATAAGTTCACGAAGAATTTGTTTGTCTTTTATGAGAAACACCGGCCGAATCCCATTCTGATTTCTGTCCCAAACATCAGCGCCGGCTTCAATCAATGCACGCAGTTCTTCTCTTTTTTGTTCATTGCTTTTCTTCGGTTTGTCTTCATCGCTCGATTCAGCTTTGTCTTCGGTAACCAATTTCCAGAGCGCATATTGTTCTTTGGGATGATTGCTATTATATGAATCTCTGATAATCGTCATCTCGTTGATGAGATCATTCCATATTGTTTCCTCGATGCAACATCCTTTATCGCACCCTCCTCCTGGGTCCAATCGTGATATGCAGCTGTTTTCGCGTTCTTTTATCCATTGGGCTGTTCGTTCGATTTCATCGCCGTATCGCAGAAAAAGCGCTCTTATACTGTCATAGTTCAGTGAATGATTCATGATATAATCATGAAAGCGTTCCCATTCTGCTTCGTTGCACTGTGTATCTTCTTGGTAAGGCCAACAGTGTTCGAGGTGGTATTGGTGCCAGTCTTTGAGTGTGATCGTTTCTTTAGGCGCATCTGCGTTTGCTTGAGGCATGGACTCATTTGCACTATCCGCACCAGGTTCGGTACCGTGCACGTTTTCTTGTGTGGCAGCTTCCGGCAGAGGCTTTCCTCCGGCAGCTTGATTTGCACTATCCGCACCTGCTTCGGCCGGAAGAACGTTTTCCTGTTGAGGGGGAGGGGCTGCAGGGGATTGCATTTGTTTCTGGCATGCACACATTGTGAAAGCTACGAAGAACATGGCCCATGCGGTTGTCAGTTGGTTGGTTTTCATACAGTATCGCTCCTATTTTCAGACCGGAGGGAAACCCCTACGGGGTTCGTATCATTGGGGATGCCCTTGATTCCCCGGTAGGCGCTGTGCGCAAACCGGGGGCTACTCGCCTTGAAGCCTTATGGGCTTCTTCTGTTAGATCATTATTAATAGCCTTTGTCCCTGTTTTTTTGGGAAACCCCTAAGGCGTATTGTTGGGGATGCGCCAACCGGGGGCTACACGCCTTGAAGCCCTACGGGCTTCTTC
>JAGACY010000019.1 GCA_017613855.1 Pseudomonadota bacterium | reverse complement strand
GGCCCGAAGCCGCAAATTGGCTACGCTCCAACATGCCCTCAAACCGCCCGTTATTCATGGTGATCCCGACGGCGGCGATCTCCTCGTCATTGGCTGGGGGTCCCCACGCGGTGCCATCGAAGAAGCCGTCGATACCCTGCGCGCCCAGGGCATCAGCGTTTCCTCCGTCACGCTCAAATTCCTATCCCCATTCGAACCCAATCTCAAAGAAATTTTCTCAAAATTCAAACATCTTCTCTGCGTCGAAATTAACTACTCCGATCCCGCATCCTTCGGAGATGCAAGGCGCTATTCGCAGCTTTGCACTGTCCTGCGCGCACATACCCTTTGCGATATCGACTGCTGGTCCCACGTCCCCGGCATCCCGCTCACACCTAAAGATATTGAAAAAGCCATACTTGAGCACTTGGATATGAAAACAATGCGGAATGCGGAATGCGGAATGCGGAATTGAGAGTTACAAAGCAAAGTTATACTCTGAAGCTAATATTGCTCAGCTCTTTAGGTTTTATCTTATGAATGCATTGTTAATTCCGAATTCCGAATTCCGAATTAATAACATACGCGAAGGCCGTTAGGCCTGAACAAATCCGTTTGTTAGAATAACAATCCCAATTAATATTACACTTATCATTGCTTTTCTTTTGGAAGGGGGAGTGGGGGAAACCTTTTCTTTTGGCACAAAAGAAAAGGTTTCCCCCACACATAAAAAAGGAAAATCTCATGAACATGACCGATTGGACGCTCGAACCGCGCATGCGCGAATTTGAGCTTGGAGATTATTTAGGTGCTGCTCCGCGCTGGTGCCCATCCTGCGGCAATCACACGGTCCTCAAATGCCTTCAAAAACTCTGCAAAGACCTGAACCTGCCGCCCGAAAAGACGGTTGTCGTCAGTGGTATCGGCTGTTCTTCGCGCCTGCCTCACCACATGGGCACGTATGGCTTCCACAGCCTGCATGGCCGTTCGCTCCCCGTCGCATGCGGCATCCGCGCACGCCGCCCCGATTTGTCGATCTTCGTCGTCACCGGTGACGGCGACTGCTGCGCCATCGGCGCCGGCCACTGGCTCCACGCCTTGCGCTACAACATGAAAATGACCGTACTGTTGCTCGACAACAACATCTACGGCCTCACCAAAAAGCAGACCTCACCGACGACGCCCGCGCACACCAAGACGAACACGCACCCCAACGGTGCGCCGCTCGACCCGGTAAAACCGCTCGCCACCGCGATTTCCATGACGAACGCCTCGTTCATCGCCCAATGCGTCGACTGGCTCCCCGAGCATCTCTACAATACCCTGCTCCGTGCCCAGCAGCATCCCGGCATGGCGTTCATCCGCATCCGCCAGCGCTGCCCGCACTTCATGAAAGGCCACCTCGACGCCTTCATGAACGATCCCAACAAAATCCAGATTCTCACCGACCCGCGCGGCGTCCTCCCCGGCTCCCTCACACAGACCTACGGCACCGTCGAACACGATCCCACCAACTACGACGAAGCCATGAAACACGCCATGCAGACCGACCCCATCCCGCTCGGCCTCCTCTATCTCAACGAAAGCGCCCTCCGCTACGATGAATTCACCCAAAAGGGCATCGTCACTTCCGAAGAAGAAAAACTCGCAGCCATCGAAGCGGAATTGAACAAATTTGCGATTTTATAATGGTTTTGTGAGGCACGGCTATGCTGCCGGGCGACAACTTCGTGTCGCCCATGCGCATACGCCGCGCCAGAGACGTGTCACGACACGTCTCTATGCTCGCTTTGGTGCGGCCACATTGGGCCCCCCCTACAGCTCGCTTGTCGCGGCTATCCTTCGGGCGACCATACGGTCGCACCTGCAGGATACGCCGCGTTTTTATACTGTTTACATTGACATACTCCACACCAATCAAAGCTCTGATGATATAAAACTTAGCAGTATACAGCCACTGTGTTGATCATAGCTTAGAGCTTTGAGCTTAGAGTGGTCTTAGGATCGCTCCATGCTCTACGCTCCAAGCTCTAAGCTTATCCCCCCTCATCATACATAGCCTTTAATTTAGCCATGTCCGAAAATACCGATTGGATCACCGAACAAATCAAAAATATCTGCACAACATACCAAAACCGCACCGCAGGTTCCGAATGTGCCCGTCAATGCATGCAATTCATGGCCGATCAAATGAAGCCGTGGGCTGACGAAGTACATACCGAACCTTTTACGCTGCATCGCCATCCCTTTGTGGGCAGCATTCCCTTGCTGGCACTCGGCGGTTTGCTCGGCATCGCGTGTTTTGGGCTGTCATGGGTTTTATCCTCAACAATACTCGCTATTCTCAGTCCAATCATATTATCGGTCGCATTCATACTATGGTTCTTTGAATTTGTACTCTACCGGCAGACCATCGATTTTCTGTTTCCCAAATACAATGCGATCAATGTCTTTGCCGAACGCAAGGCCAAAATAGAAACAAAGCAGCGCATCATCATTGCGGGACATGCGGATTCCGCTTATGAAATGACTTTCTTTCTCAAATTGAAAGCATGGCAGATATATACACTTATCATTCTGACCATTCTCGGCATGATATCATGCTTTGTCTTTGGCGTTGTACATGCCGTTTGTACAGTATCTGCATCGACCTTGCCAATATTCGGCATCATCGAAGCATTCTGTTTTATCGTTTTCATCCCATGGCTTTTCTTCATCAACTGGAAAACCATCGTCGATGGAGCCAATGACAATCTCACTGGTTGTTATATTGGCATGAACATCCTTCGGGAAATGGCTCAGAATGACAAACGCATGGATTATACCGATGTATGCTGTCTCATCACTGATGGCGAAGAAAGCGGCCTGCGGGGCGCAATTGCATACGCCAAACAACATCGAAAAGAATTAATAGACAGCAATTCGATTGTTATTGCCATAGACACCATTCATGATCCCAAAGAGTTGGCCATCTATCATCGCGGCGTCAATTTTACCCAGAAAAATAGCCCCGAAGTTTGTTCACTGCTCGAATCGGCAGCAAAAACATGTGATATACATTTGCCCTATACCACGTTCTATCCGGGCGCCACAGATGCCGAAGCATTCTCACGTTACGGCATCAAGGCTGCTGCACTTTGTGCCGTTCAGCATTCTCCAACGACCTACTATCATACGCGCCTCGATTCATGGGATAATATCAATCCCGAATGCATTGACATGACACAAAAACTCGCAGAATCAGCCATTGGCATATACGATAAACAAGTTTCATCGAATGATGCAGCAGACTCTGTTTAACCGCCATACCTCTCAATACCGATTACGCAATCTCAGGCAATTGTTCCAAAGCATCTGATATCTTTTGGCAGAAGGGTATCATTTCATCCAATTCATTGCGAACGCGCAAAAGAACATCGGAGCCGTTCAGCTTCTTATTCTTAAGATCATCATCATGCGGATTAAGCGCATCATTGCCAAGATTGAAAACGATATAAACAGTGCTTTCGATAAAAAATAACTGAACCTTTGCCCTAATATCCGACATAGCATCGACGAGCGCCTGCATAAAATCATCCGATTTAATATACAAATTCTGTGGGTCACGACATTTGGGCGCACATGTCAATGAACTTCGGTAGCTTGGGTCAATATCATAAAAACGTTCTATGAGATCTGCCTTTTCATCGGGTTGAGCACATGTATCAAAGGTATTCTCTTTAAATTCATCCATGAGGAAATTACAATTATATCTCTGATTATTGGATAAAGGCGGATATATATTATTTTTGGCTCTGACTTCTGCCATACCCGGCAAAAGCGGAGTGCTGAATTGTGCTACACGCAGATAAGTATTAAAAGTTGTCTTAATCGGAATAACAGCAATGCTGCAGGCATATTGAGTCACGTCTG
>JAGACY010000121.1 GCA_017613855.1 Pseudomonadota bacterium | reverse complement strand
TTGTTTGATATAGCATTTTTTTTCTCCCAGTTCATGTTTCAATTTTCAAAATAACTCGGTACACATTATAATTCCGGTTGTTTAATGTCCTCTGTCAGGAAAGGGGTGCGCAATGAAATGGAATCAATTGTTGATGGTAAGTGCTGCAGCCATCGTACTTCAGGCTTGTGATGAAGAATGGACTTATCGGGTTCCCTCGGAAATCGATACAAGCATGGGCTGTCAATGTACCTCGGAGCAGGCCTGCTGTCAGGATGTTTGTGTGGATATTGCTTCCGATCGTGAGAATTGCGGCAGCTGTGGTCATGCATGTTCGAAAGACCAAATTTGCGATAATAAAAAATGTAAGGATAAAGAAACCGAACCGGAGTGTACCCCCAAAACCTGCGAGGAACTGGATGTCTCTTGTGGTACGGTTTCGGATGGGTGCAACGAAACGCTTGATTGTGGTACGTGTTCCGATGATTTATTGTGTTCTGAAGGTCATTGCATAGATCCTTCAGAATGTGTGCCCAAAACCTGTGAGGAATTGGGGGCCACTTGTGGCACGGTTTCGGATGGATGCGTCAATACGCTTGAGTGCGGTACATGCACCGAAGGATTGGTGTGTTCCGAAGGCCACTGTATTTCCTCTGCAGATTGTACAGCCAAAACGTGTGAGGAACTCAATCTTTCCTGTGGTTCGGCTGAGGATGGCTGCGGCAATTCTCTCGATTGCGGCAGTTGTCCTGAGGGCAAGATTTGTACAGAGGGGGCATGTGTCGACAAGCCCGTCGAATGTACGCCCAAAACCTGTGAAGAGCTCAGTCTTTCCTGCGGCAGTGCAGACGATGGCTGCGGCAATCCTCTCGATTGCGGCAGTTGTCCTGAGGGCAAGATTTGTACAGGGGGGGCATGTGTCGACAAGCCCGTCGAATGTACGCCCAAAACCTGTGCTGATTTGAAATTGAGCTGTGGCAGTGCAGACGATGGCTGTGGCAAAGCATTGGACTGCGGCAGTTGCGGGGCCAATCAGACTTGTAAAGATGGTGCCTGTGTCAACAACTGTACGCCGAAAACGTGTGCTGATCTCAAAGCCAGTTGCGGCACTCCCGATGATGGCTGTGGTAAATCGTTAAACTGCGGCAGTTGCGGGGCTAATCAGACCTGCAAAAATGGTGCATGTGTCAATAACTGTACCCCCACGACATGCGCGGCAAAAGGTAAAAATTGCGGCTCTATTTCGGATGGCTGCAGCGGTACACTGAATTGTGGCAGCTGCCCTGGTGGTCAGACATGCACCGACAATGTTTGCAAGACTTCCATTAAAGATATCTACCCCACACGAAAGAGCATTAAGGGACTGCAGCCCGATTTTCAGGATATGAATCAGGTTGTTGGCA
This sequence comes from Pseudomonadota bacterium, assembly GCA_017613855.1. Next base: position 10,738 of record JAGACY010000121.1, on the reverse strand, counting down.
ACGAGACGCATGGGGTTGCCATGAATATGGTTTGGGCAATCTGGCAGCCGACGCAAACGGGATCATGTGCTGCGGGACAGGTTCTGTACGATGGCAACTGCTTTAGCATCGACGGCAACACAGCCAATACCATTAAGGCGTATACAGATCATGGTGTTCTCGTTACGGCCATTATTTACGGTGTTCCCGATTGGGCTCGTATATCCAATTGTTCGAGCCAAAAGAGAGTGAATGATTGGTTTTGCGCTCCTGCCAGCGGCAGAGAAAAGGATTATGGACGTTTTGCCGGATTCTTGGCCAATTACTTTAATGGTGAACAGGGACACGGTCGAATTGCAGATTTCGTCATTCATAATGAGGTCAACAATTATCAGTGGTTCAACGCTGGATACAGCGACATGAGCCACATGGATAATCAGGTCAATTATTATGCTGCAAGTTACAATGCTGCTTATGATTATGTTCGAAAAGAACAGGCTCAGGCAAAAGTCCTCATTTCGCTTGATCACTTTTTCGGGCAGCAAAGTACTGCAAATGGCAGTTATGCATCGCGTGATTTCCTTCTCAAGCTTATTCCCAAGCTCGGTGATCGCCAGTGGATGTTAGCTTACCATTCCTATCCGCCTAATTTGGCCGATCCGGCGTTTGGACCTGACGATTGGGCCAACCAGAGTCAGCGTATCACCTTTGGTACACTTGGTGTACTCGCGGCATGGCTGAGACAGACGTATCCGGACAAACCTTACTCATGGGAATTCCAACTCACAGAGAATGGCCTCAATGGATCGAATGCATCCATGCAGTCCCGTCAGCAAGCCCAGCTCTGTCAGGCTTTTCAAAATGTTCTGGGGACGCCGGGGATTTCGAATTTCATCTATCATCGACTCATCGACATTAAAGAAGAGGGGCTCAATCTTGGCCTTTGGAATGCCGATGCGTCTCCGAAACCGGCCTGGACGACGTTTGCTTTGGCAAACCGGTCTGGTGTGGGGGATGGCTGGCCCTCATGCGGTTTCCAATATCTGCCCTATGTCGAAATGATGCGCGGCAAAAAAGGCAACATGCATTGGGTGACGACGCGCCAGTTCCCATCGGGCTTTACCAAAGAAGCTGGACAATCCTGGAAAATTCTGCGCGACAAGCCAAGCGCAGAGTCCGTTATGGTTTACGAATGCCGCGTTGGTGGCGCGGGGGGCAACCATACCATGATTTCCCCCGATGTGAACTGCGAAGGCCAGTTTAATATGGGCCCCATGGGATATCTCTATAAACAGCAGCAGGCCGGTACATCCCCGGTTTTCCGCTGCCATAACCCATCTACCGGCTCACACTTCATTTCTGCAGATCCCAATTGTGAAGGCCAGACGACAGAATCCACTCAGGGATATGCCATTAAGCTTTAGGCTCTGTTTCACGAACGTGGATATTGGATTCGCTGAAAATTGCCATTCTGGCTTCGAGCTTAGAGTTTGGAGCTTAGAGAATGCTTTCTCTAAGCTCTGAGCTCTCAGTGCATCAATAGGTTGGGTTTACCTGTGCCTATTTTTTGGATGATTCAAATTCAAACGGATAATCGACAGCAGCTTTCGTACCTGTGGCCGGGAATCTCCATTTGCTGATACTGTCAACAATGCAGTCTTCAACATTCTTATTTTTCATGGTTGTGTCTATAACTTTGGCATCCGAGACTCTGCCATCTCCCATGACGTTCCATGACACAGTGATTGTTCCCTTAAGCCCTTTGGTATTTTCCAGCTCATTTGCATAGCAGTTGCTCAGATCTTCTGTATGCTCTGCAACTGCGGCATGGATGATTGCCTTATCGAGAATGTAAGTCACCCCAGTGTCTTCCTGTTCACTGGCTTGTTCTTGTTTGGCCTCTCGTTCCTTTTGCTGTTGTGCCATAATATTTTCGACTTCCCTAAGTTCATTGGCAGCATTGGCTTCAGCAGCCGGAGAGGCTGGCGCAGTATCCACTGGGGGGACTGCGTGTCTGGTATTTTGTGATGAGTTGGCACATCCATAGAAAGAGAGTGAGAGAAGAATAACCAACGTTACTGACAAGACATGGTGTAATTGCTTCATACGGCTGCCTCCTGTTGGAAAACCTATGAATTCTGATGCAATATCAATTGTAAGTCGCGTTTGACAATACCACGGAGAGCTGAGAGAGCGCTTTCCTTTGCCTGCATAGATCATCTATATAACCATGAAATATCCGGGCTTCAAGTTTTTATAGATACACATTCTCCGAGTGATTAACCAATTTATTAGTCAACCCCAGCATCTCGTGTTAGTATCCGATCACCATAGCCTGTCATACGGAGGGGTGGTTTATGCGTATTAGTATTAAATGGACGTTCAGCGCCGTTCTTATCGTCATACTTGTCGTCGTCGTATATGCTTGGTTTACCATTTCGGATACACAGCAGTCTGTTGAACGTGAAACAGGCAGAATTACGCAAATCCAATACGAGGCTCTCGATCATCTGGGCTCTCAGACGACATATTATACGAGCTTGCCGGCGTCCAGCCTCATGTTTGACAATGCAATCGGCGATTTGAACAGCCTTCTGAATCCTGTTGTCGAAAATAAAAATGGGCAAAGCAGCTATTATGCTATCTTTGCAACCATAATAGATGCCAATGCCAGAGTCTGGGTCGCTACGGTCAATAGCGAGTATACAAAGCTCGAACTGGGGGATAAGCCATTCTTTGATCGCAGCAAAGAAAAACAGACGATAGAATCTGTGGATGAAAATTGGTTTAAAAAGAATATTGCCGATCGACGCATGCCTGTAACGGCGGATGGTTTACAAAAAGTTGTCACCAAATCCGGTGAAGAAAGCGACCTCATGATTCGGCAATACATGCAGAAAATTGAAGGCAACGGCGAATTGCAGGGATTTTTAATCGTCGGTTACTCTCTCGAGGGGCTCAAACAAGAGATCGACTCGGTGCGAGCTCAGGGCGAAGTAAGACAGGAAGAAGCTATTCAGCGTTCGATTTGGCTGGCTTTGATCGCCGTCATTGTCGGGATCATTATTGCCGGTATTCAGGCGGTACTGGTGACGCGCAATATCAAAAAACTATCAAAAGTCACCTATATGATTGCAGGTGGGGACCTTGCCGTTCGATCCGATATTAAATCGAGCGACGAAATCGGACAGCTCGGCGAACAGTTCAATGTCATGGCAGATCGCGTCCAGGAATTGATGGCCGAAACGGAACAAAAAGCCATGCTCCAAAAGGAAGTGGACATCGCCCGCGATATTCAGGCTACGCTTATGCCACCTCAGGGCTTTGCTCAATGCGGCCCGGTCCAGCTTACAGGTTTCTTCCAGCCGGCCAGCGAGTGCGGCGGTGACTTCTGGAGTTATCACCAGCTTGCAGACGGATCTGTCCTGCTTACCATCGGTGATGTGACTGGACATGGCGTTCCCTCTGCCATGATTACAGCTTGCGCCAAGAGTGCACTCGATACTTTGCTTAATGTTTCGGGAGGCGCCATAGAACTGACGCAATTGATGTCGAGCTTAAATGCTTCGATCTTCCAGGCCGCAAAACGTACCCTTTTTATGACATTCCAGGCCATGCGCATCAGCCCTGATGGACGCTTTGCCGAAATCGTCAATGCCGGTCACAATTTCCCACTGCTCATCCACAACAGGGATGTGCGCAGTCAGGTCGTTCGGGGAGAACGTCTCGGCGATCAGGAATTTGTCAGGTATGAAAAAATCCAAATCAATCTTTCCAGAGGTGACATGTTCCTCTTCTTTACTGACGGTCTGACAGAATATGTCAATTCAGATGGCGTGGAATATGGCGAAAAACGCCTTCGTAAAGTCATTGGTCAATGCGGCGATGCCAATGTCAATGATGCCATGAATATTCTCTGGAATGATTTTGCAAACTTCTGTGGTACAGCACCGCAGAATGACGATATCACCCTTATGTTCGTAAAGGTTTAGCTGGCGTGATGAAAGCGTATGGCATTCTTCTGTGTGCAGGGTTCGGGACGAGACTTAAACCTCTGACCGATACCATCCCCAAACCGGCAGTTCCTTTTTTGGGACGTCCGATGGTATGGTATGCCATGCATGCGCTCAAACAGACTGGGATAACGACGTTCGCTGCCAATGTTCACCATCTGCCTGAGCGCATGGCCGACTGCCTTCAGCAATGCGCTCAAAATCTAGAACTCGCTAAAGTGCATATTTTCCGGGAGAATGGTGAAATCCTGGGCACAGGCGGCGGGGCCAGGTCATGCCTTTCGCTCATTCCAGATGCCGACCGCTATATTATTTATCATGGCGATGTCTTATGTCATGCCGATCTCGGGGCGGCCTTAAACTCCCATGCTTCTTCGGGATGTGATGTTACACTCGTCGTCGCTCCTCGCCCGCAAAATTCAAAACTCGGCATGATTGGCGTCGATTCGAATCATCATATCGTGCAAATCCGCGACTGGTACCGAGCCGATTACGATACGTCCCAATTGCCGATGAAGGCCTGCTTTACGGGAATTCATATCATCGAACGCCGTTTGCTCGAGACACTCGAACTTGGTAAAAATATTTGTCTTGTGACTGAAATCTATCGTCGCATGCTCGAACAGAATCAGCCGATAAACGCTTGTCTGACCAATACTTTTTTTGCTGACATCGGTACTCCCGAAACTTATTTTGAAGCCCAAAGAACCATTTGGAATCATCCGGAACTGTTATCTGGTGCAGATCCTCGACTTTTTCCCTCAAAACTTGTTGAAGACTGGTCGGAATTCTGCCATACTGCTTTGCGGTCTTTGGTTTAAGGAGACACTATGAACGATACATCTAAACAATCCAAAAAAATATACGTTGCACCTAAAATTGAACATCTCGGCAAACTCGGTACCCTGATTCAGGGTTCGTCCGGAACGCGTAAAGACGCCTTCCCGAATTCGACTTCGACGCGTCCGTAATTCTGTTGAACTTTGGTTTTCTCAAACATCCGGCTTCGTGTCGGATGTTTTTTTTTTATATATTTGCGCGCCTTTGCGGCATGGCCGCTGCAGGCTGCGCGCCGCGGCTATTCCATACGCCGCGGCCTTTTTTGATGCACAGCACACACATGGGTGATGCATGCCTTCCAACGGCGGACATTCCATTCCATCTGAAGAAAAAATAAGTCAATCGCGTCCTCATCTTCGGGAACTTGTTCACCCCAAATGGCTTCTCGCGAGTGGATGGATTGCTCTGGCATCTTTGCTTTCTCTCATTGTACCCTGGGGAATCGCTAAAATCGTCGATACCGGTATTGCCATCCGCGATGTACAATCTCTCGTATTTTGGCTTGTTATCGCATCATTGGCGCAAATTCTTTCGGGTATCCTGCGCTATACCGGTGTCTGCCACATTGCAAAACATCGGCTTACACTTCAGATGAAGCGCATGAATGCGTTGTTTAAACGTGTGATGCATGCCGATATGCGCGCATTGCCCGATCAGGTGCGCGGCGAAGCCATGGGACAGATTCTGTTTGCCTCCGCAAGCGAAAGCTATTTTATGGAGGTCTTGTATACACAGGGGGCCGCGCTGTTTGTGACAATGCTTGGTACGGTTGCCGCATTGATTTACCTGTCCTGGCAAACCGCCATCCTGAGCCTCATTTTATGCCCCTTTTCTGCACTTTTGTGGCTTTGGCTCAGGCGCAAAATTCGGCCCGCTGCACGACGGGAATTCGAAACTCAGGAATCTCTGTTTCGCGAATTTACCGAATTCTTTACGGCACTGACCTCAATTCGTGCACTTCACCGGGAATCGCAGTTCACTTCCAAATTTGAAACGACGAGCGAACAATGCTGTCAGGCTGGCTATGTACTTCAAAAAAGATTGGCTGTTCAGGGGCCATTTTTCGACATTCTGCAGGCATTGGTGCTCATTGCCGTCTTTGGGTATGGTGGTTACCTCGTCATGTCGGATGTGATGACCATCGGTGCCATTGTCGCTTTTGAAGTTTATCTGGCGCGTTTGTTTGCCATACTCAAAAATAGTACATCTATCTTCACCGCCTGGCAGCAATATCTCGAAGGGCGCGCCAGAGCTCATGATATTGAACATCTTCCTGCGGCTGCCGAAGTCCATTTCGAAAAGGCCCAGGCACCTGAACTCTTGAATGTTGCCCATCTTTCGTTCGCTTTTGGCGATCATGTTATCTGGCAGGATGAGAATCTCTCACTCTCGGAGGGTGAACACCAGGCCATATTGTTGCCATCCGGATCGGGAAAAACCACATTGGCCAGGTGTATTCTTGGGTTGTATCCCGCCGATGAGGGGACGATTGCGCTTCCCGAAGGCGATGTTCATAACATCGGTTTTGTTTGTCAGGAAAATGTCCTGTTCGACGGCAGTATTCGGGATAATATCAGTCTTTTGGGACATGAACTGACGGATGAACAGTACCGCGAAGTGCTTTATTTATGCGCCCTCGAGGAAGTTGAACAGCGTTTTGGCACCGAATCTATCGGTGATCAGGGCGCACGCCTGAGCGGCGGTGAACAGCGTCGGGTCATGCTTGCCCGTGCTTTGGCTGCACAGCCACGATTGCTCATCATTGATCAGATGGCCAGCGAGCTCGAACCTGAACTCTGTCGGCAAATCTTTGGGCGAATTCGCGAAAGATATCCCCAAATGGGTATCTTGTATTTTGGCCATCGCATGCCCGAATGGGATTAGCGCTGCGTATTTTTGAAAAAAATAGCAGCGCGCGCAGAGCGTATTTTGGCTCAAACGGGATTTCCCGTTTGAGCCAAAATAGCATGCGCCACAAATAATCCAGCGTTATTGGCATTCAATTTTGGCGTAACATTTGACGGCATCTTTGAACCAGAATTTGCCGCTTTCGGTGGCACAGGCTGTTAAATCGGGGCAGGGTTCGCAGTTGTAGGCTGTGTCACGGCCAAGTGCCTGCAGTGCATGATTGGCCGAAAGGCACCAGAAAACTTCGTCTTTTTTGGTCGGGGCAGAAGCAATCGCCGTTTCTGAGACTTGAAGGGCGTTATCCCAGGTTTGTGCTTCTACGGCATCTTTGAGCCAGGTTAAACGGCGTTGTTGTTTGGCCTCGGGAGATTCGGTCAGGGCAATTTCCGTTTCGAGCCAGCTGTCGACGGCTGCACGGTGGGCGGCATTCATGTTCGTTCGAAGTTCATCGCTGTATGCCATGAAGAATTCGGCAGCTTCATACGAGGCCTGGCTTGGCGAATAGGGACGGACGGCTTCGACGACATCCTTCTTTTCGGATGTTGAGAGCCAGCGTGCACATTGCGTCAATGTCTGATAGACGAGTGCCGGACTTTTGAGATTCATCAGGCGCGTATAAGTTTGGAGATTTTCGAGCGCCGGGAATTCCCTTTTAATGGCCTTGAGTATCAAGTCGTAGGAATACAGTTGAGGATGAACGAGTTTGCTTTTACCATCCATGACGTCCCCGGCCGCTTTGGCGGCTAAAGTGTATTCCCCAAGGCTCCATGCGGTCCACGAAGCCCATAAGCGTCGTTGTAAACGAACGTATGGGGTGCCTTTTTTGGTCCATGCTGTCAGGGCTTTGTCGAGTTTTTTTCGTTTTTTGGGGTCGAAATTGTCCGATAACCATTTTATTGTGCTGGCATGATCGGTTCTAAGACGCGCCAAAGTGCTCGCAAAGTTTTCTGAAAGCTGGCAGGATTTCAGGTTTTTAAGGCGATCGTAGAAGGTTGTTCCCGTCGTTTTTTGCAGATCTGCTTCGAATGCTGCCAGCTCTGCAAAACGCGTCTGCTCGAGTGCAAGTATTTCTATAACCTGACTTTGACACAGTGTTTTTTGAATATTCTCATCGTCGGTTGAGTCCCCATTTTGGGGCAAACCGCCATAAGATGCGTTTAATCGTTTGAGTTCACGTCCGAGGTTGGCCATGGCCTGAATTGTAAACTCATTGTCCTTTTGGTTGAGCGCCCAAAGGGCATCTTCGAGCAGATGATCGAGAGATGCGCCCCAATCCGACAAGTCTGCTGCATAGGATTGACAGTTCAAGGGGGTGGGGGATTGGTTCTGCCGGCAAGGTTTGGCTTTGAGCATATTCGTTTGTGAGATATGTCCCCGAACGAGATGGGAGAGCGAAAAACGATATTCGCGCGAATCATCCGAGCATACGATGTTTAATTGTTTTGGCCATAATCGCTGCATGGATTGTGCAGTTTGCTGAAGTTTGCGGCAGGTAACCAAATCTCCCGAGCTTCTGGCATGCTCGATGAGATAGGGGCTTATCGTAAGGAAAACTGCAATTTTTTCTTTCTGGTTCAGATCGGGGTGGCTGAATAAGGCATCCACTGCATCATCCATGATCGAGGGTTCAGCAACGACCGAATGTGCGAGATACTGTTCAAAGAGCGTCAGCAGTTGATCGAGCTTGGGATCATTTGACAATGCACGGATGGCTTTATGTGTACTGTCCGTAGAAACAAAGGCGTCTTCCTCTTCTGTCGGGGCAAGTCCGAGGAGCGTCATCCACTCTGCATTTTGCGTATGATTGGTGAGATCGGCTTCGACGCATTTGGGGCTGACAGACGGAGCTGAATTTTGTGTATCCGCAGCATTTTGTGCAGTTTTTTCACCAGGTCGGGAGGGGCTGACAGAATTACTCTCCTGGCCGATCGGCTTGGCAGCGAGTTTTTCTTCATTACCCTGAGCATTGGCATCGGAAGGTGGAGGCGTTTGGGCTTCGGCGGTGTTTTCCTGTACCTGATCGGAACCGGTGCTGTCAGCCGTTTCACTTTCCTGAGCATAGACTGCTTGTCCCGAAGTCATCCATAAAAATGAAAGCATCCAGGAGAATTTTTTTAATTGGCGACATACATCCTTGTATTTCATTCCGGTCCTCCTTTCATCGTCGCAAAAACCCGCAGGTTTCTCGCGGTTAGAATGAGTTATTGTATATTTTTTTGATTTTTTCTCAATTTTTTGGCCTTTTTTCGTAAAAATTGCCCATATTATAGATATCCACATTTGGTTAACCCGCATCGTCAAGGAGTGACCCATGAATTATTCTGCATCCATAAGTCTTTCGACAGCTCGCACGACCATTTCCGGCTATTCCCTTGGGATTGCAGACACCATAAGTGGCTGCACCAGTTTTAAAGAGGGAACATCCAGACAGCATTCATTGGCTTCAGAGATTCGCGATGGGGTTGGTGATACCGCTGTGACACGCTATATCGACAAGATTGAACCGGATCCAGAGAGTGAGTCCAGTCTTAAGTCAGCCCCCGGACATCATCAAAAAACTGTTCAATTTACGGAAACTCCAAAAGACAGCGATAAAAATAGAGTGTTTTTTGCGGTTCCTTCAAATACGGCTGCTGAACAAATCAATACGGATGACAGAACGCTTTCCAACGAACTGGCCACACCGACCCGAAGGCACATACTTCCGCTTGCTATCAATCAATCTGCGGAGACGGTTGAACTCATGGATGATAATCTTCTGTCTGCATCCAAAGAGTCTGTCCGGCTGGATTCGAGAGAAGTTGATATAGGCAAAGTCATTGGAAATCGATATGAAATCTTGTCTGAAATCTCACGCGGCGGTTTTGGCATCGTTTATCGGGCAAGGCAAATCGGTCTCGATCGCGTTGTGGCGCTCAAGCGGCTCCATGCACAAAATGATTATTCAAATGTTAAACGATTTTTTCTCGAAGCCAATATCATTAAAGATTTGGTGCATCCCAATACGATTCAATTGATTGATGCCGGAATGGATGACAATCATCTATATTATGTTATGGAATATATTGAGGGCAAATCACTCAGAGAGCTTATTGATATGGAGCATTCACTCGATCCTCTGCGTTCCTTAAATATTACCAAACAAATACTTAAAAGTATTCATGAAGCGCATGAACGAGGAATTATTCATCGGGATCTTAAACCTTCGAATATTTTGATTCGAAATATTATTGGTGAACAGGATTTTGTAAAAGTATTAGATTTCGGGATAGCCAAAGTACACTACAAAGGCATGCCGCGCCTGACAGAAAACGGAAAAATAATGGGTACACCACAATATCTGGCCCCAGAATTGCTCTACGGGGATGAGGCTACGCAATCGACTGATTTGTTTTCAATAGCTCTCATTCTTGTCGAAATGCTTACCGGGAAAGCATTGTTACCGAAATCTCCCGTATCTATTGTTAAATTATCGACATCACCGGAACCAATACCGATTCCACAATGGATATTGCAATCTCCCATGGGGGATATGCTGCGGCGTGCGCTCAATAAAGATCCGGATTTTCGCTATAGGAATGCTGCTGATATGATCGCCGATATTCAGAGAGTAGAGGCATGCATGCGTTTCGATTTGCAGAATACAAGTAAATATGAACCAAAACAAACTCATGGAAAGAGTCTTCTCTTTTCATGGTTTGCCATTATTGCCGGCTTAATTCTGTTAAATGTTGTTTTCTTTGTTTGTACATTTATTCTGTATTAATCATGCTGGTGAATTATGAGTGAAAATACAATCACTAAGTATACAGCCAAAGACAGCGTTTTTGTCGATCTCTTCTCTAATGAAAAGTATCTGTTTGAATTATATCAGGCGCTTCATCCTGATGATCGGACAACCCAAATGTCTGATCTTAAAACAATTACACTGAAGTGTATTATTGCTGAGCATATGTACAATGACCTCGGATTTCGGGTGGGTAATCGATGTATTATTC
>JAGACY010000120.1 GCA_017613855.1 Pseudomonadota bacterium | reverse complement strand
GAATGGCCAAATGTCGGAAACTGATAAAACCAAAGTTCATTCAATGCTCTCAGAAGGAATTTACCATAGTATGACTGTTTAATAAACGAAACAAAGGGAAAGCAGGGCTTGACAACGGTCACTACATATCAGAGACGTGCGAATCGCGTGTCTCTACTAGCACATACGGCTCGCCTCCATAATAGTCGCATTTTTGCATACATGCCCACTTGAATGCGCATTCCGTAAATGCTATTAGGCTGCTAGCAAGTAGCTATTTAGCTTGGCAAATATTAAACTACCATACTTTTGAGGTATTCATGTTTCTAAAAAAACTCAAATCACTTATATCGTCCAAACTTGCAGTATTATTACCGATCGCACCGCTTTCTGTAGGAATTATCAGCTGCGCTTATGGCGAACCTATGCACTGCTGCACAGAATATGTGCCAGAAATCGATGATGAGATTGCAGAAGAAATTGCTTTCTTTAATAACTATTCTCAAATGTGTTACACATCTACCAGTTATTCCGGCTGCAGATTCAAAGATATCGATCGTTCTATTTATGAGGCAATTAAGTGTTGCGCTCCTTTAAAAGAAAATATGCATGGAATAATCAATCCTGATGCAGCAGATTTTGTGCAGGGGGAACGTGGAGGCATGATTTTGCCTGCTTCGGCAAAGAGTTTATTTTTGCCGACTGTGCAGGAAGGTGGAGAACATGGGGCATTTTATGTAAAGATTCCGGCAAATGCCTATACATGGTGTCTTTACAATGCCAATCCCCAGACGCATGAATGTAATGTCGATAGAGCACAGGTGTTCGGTGAGATTATCGACGATTGCTGTGGAAAAGCAGATGGGCAGAATAATGAAAAACGCGACAATTGTATTTTAAGCATGGCGATGAACGACGGCAAATGTCCGGATTCTGTTGGATCATGCTGTGAAAATCTTCCCGAACAGGAAGATGATATCCATGTCTCCAAAGCAGATTGTGAAAAGAATCTGCAAACCTCAAATGAATGTATAGAAACCAAAGAGGATGCCTGCTGCCGGCTGGCTCCGGATAATTCATCGACAAATGGTATTACCAAAACCATTTGTAAAGAAATCTATGAATCATCCGGAGGAAAAGACTGCATCAACAGCGACGAGAAATATACAGATTATAAGAACTCCAATTAAACATCTGCCCAGGAACGATTCATGAAATTAATACATTTTTGTCTTTTTATTGCACTCCTCTTGTTATCCGGGCCAGTGTTTGCGCAGGATGCAGCAGAACAGCCTCAAACGGAACAACCTTCTGCACCCGCTTTGGACAATCCCACTTCGGCAGATGGTGGTTTAGCATCATCCAATGTTCAAAACCATGATTCTGTCGAAAATAACAGGACAGAAGTTGCTGCACAAGAATTCCAGTTCGGCCCGGGATATAAGTTCTATCTTGGAACGGGCCCGGCAAGCGATTTGCGTGATTACGGAGTAGGCTACTCAGCCCGCGTTGGCGTGGATATGCATTACACATACTTTGGTATTGGGCTTGAAGTCGCCTGGAATATGATTTGGGCAACAAAAGGGGCAAAACGCTCAGATATGCTTGATATGGCTTATCGCACCACCAACTGCGGCTTGCTCTTGCTGTTGAATGGCTATATTCCGGTTAATCAGCATGTTATTATTTCGCTTGGGGCAGGTGCCGGGCTCGGTAAGAAAAGTGAAATCGTTTTTTCAGATTATGATATCCGCGAGGATGATGCCAGTTGGCTTGCACGAGTTCAGGCTGGTTTGATCTGGCATTTCGATAACAATATTATTCTTGGGGCAGATATTGAATTTAATTTTGGCAATTATTTGTACTCGTCAAAAGACAGTTTTCGTTGGTCTGATACAGAATGGGATTCATCAATGGGGCTAGTGTTTACGCTTGGTTACTTAATTTCTAAATGACGATTTTGACAGAATCGAGGTGCGAATTTTCGCTAAGCTAGTTACTGCAGTCGCATCTGGCGACATTCAGGTCGCCATGACCATTATGAACAGCCTGGAAACAGAAAATCGCGAATTCCGTTCGTTGGATTGCTTTCTCTGATCCGCGTTGAGGAGACATAAAAATGACAAAACGTCAGTGGCTGTTGAGTTTTTGCTGTGCCGGCATGGTGCTGGGATGCAGTGAAAATGGTACTGAAATGAGTAATAACTGCCCGGGCGGCTGCAATGACGATCCGGCGTCTGAATGTGAAGAACCGCAGAAAGACTGCCGGGATGACGGTGCAGATGCTGCTGTCTGTGTCGATGTACTGAGCGACCATACCCACTGCGGGGACTGTCATTCGCCGTGTAAGGACAACGAAATCTGTCTTTCGGGGACTTGTATCAAGAAAGAGGATTTGCCGGAATGCGGCGAACTGTCACCCTGTGTGCTTGAAGATGGTTCGTATGCATGCTTCGATTTGAACGTGGATCGCGATCACTGCGGCCGGTGTGAAACATTTTGCAACGACGGTGAAAACTGCATAAACGGAACGTGCAAAGGTGCCGAAAATACATCATGCGCCAATGGGTTGTCGGCCTGTCCGGTGGGGGATGGCGAACAGTGTTTTGACCTTTTGACGGATGGAATGCACTGTGGTCGTTGCGATATTGCCTGTGGTGCGGATGAAACCTGCGTTTCGGGCAGCTGTGAGCCGTCCGGGGATAATCCGTGCAATGAGGGAGAAACGCCTTGTCCGGCAAATGATGGTAGTGTTTGTGCGAATCTGCAGACGGATACCGCACACTGCGGAAAATGCGAAATTGCCTGTAATGAGGGAGAATCCTGCGCTTCTGGGGTGTGTAAGCCAACTGAGGTCACGTGCAGCGGAAATGAGAAATTATGCCCGGCCGGCGATACAAAAGCCTGCGTAGATGTGACCAGCGACAACGCAAACTGCGGCGACTGCGGGGTCAAATGTGGCGATCTCCAGGCATGTCAGGCGGGATCATGCAAGCCGGCGACATCGTTTACGCTCAGGACAAAAAATGCGACACTGGGGCTCTCGGTGTCGGGCAACGATATTCTGGTGAATTCGCTCAAATCGGCCGGAGGCAAAGAATATATGCCCGCAAGTCAGGCGCTGACGCTGCCGGACTGTGGCGACACGCTCAAATATCAGTCGGTCGAAAAGTATTCTCGCGGACGCACGATGGACGGACTGAAATTCCATTACACGGGCAGCGGATTGGATTATGATTTATATATCGTTTCGAGTGAATCGTTCAGCGGGCCGTTTGAATTTTATGGCTATCTGACGAACAAGGGTGAGAAGCGGCGCGTGACACCGGGCAATTATTTTAATTTGGCGGTGAAATTCCCTGCAGTCCCGACGGCGACGGTATTTCATAAAGAAAGTGGTTCTGCCGAAGGCTGGAAATTATACAATGGAACGGCTTATGGCGGTTCGGGGATCTACCGAACCATGCTGGGAAAAGTCGGTTCATCGAACCCAGCGAGCAGCGCCAAAATACCGCGTTCAGACTATTCGGCGATCTATTTTTGGACGGGACTGAAAGATACTTCGGAACACGTCATTACATTCTATGCGCGCGGAAAACAAGGTGAATCCTTTAATTACGATTATGAAGCGGCGCATGCGGATATCGACGGGACATGGACGCCGGCCGTAGAATATGGTGTGAGCGGCAGTTATACATTTAAAAATAGCGATGTGTGGGAACCGGTGACGCTCCATCTGACTTCGAACTATCCTGCGGGATCGAAAGACGGCAAGGTGTGGAACGAAGAACACGCCAATCGTGGATTTCCGTTTCGAATCTATACGACGCAGGCCAATGGAAACCCATTTTGGATCGATGAAGTCACGATCAACGGCCGGACGCAGTCGTTTAACGGCAATACTACGGATGAAGGCTGGGAGTGGGGATCGTGGTCGCCGTCGAATAATATCAATATCGACAAGAGCATGGGATACGTCGATGCGACGAGCGGCTATGCAAGCGCAATTGCAGCCTATACGACAAATCAGGACTGGAATGCCGGCGGCGATATCTCGATGATGTATCTGGATACCAATGAGAGCGGATTATATTTTGCGCAGGAGTGGTCCAACGGGCGCCTGACCGCCTCTGGGGCCGACGGGAATCAGGCCCATTTGAATGCATTGATTGGAAACGGCGATTTTTCAACGTCTCTGACCAAGGGACAGGTTTTGTATCTGCCGTCCATCTACATAGGCGTTTATGACGGCGATATCGATATCGGTTCAAATCATTTCAAACGGTGGTTTTTGAACTGCAAAGCCCCCGAAAATATGATGAAAGATGCCAATGAACCGCTGACACAACAGGATATGCAGATCGGCTACGATGTTTCGCAGTATGGCATTCAGTCGATTAAATGGGATTACGGCTGGTGGTCGGATGAAGCCGTCGGAAACTGGAAATCGCACGAGGGGCTTTTGGAGGTCAATAATTCTGCCTACAAAGCCGTTTTGAGCGATGCGGGAGCGGCAAATCTTGGAGAGTTTGTAAACAAGGCAAAGAGCAAAGGGGTGACGCTGGCTACTTATATTTTGCTCAAGGATACGAAGATGGATCGTGCCGGTGTGCCGACGTCTGTTGGGGCAAACGGCCATCCGGAATGGTTTTCGGATCGGGTTGTGACGGTGGGGGCTTCGGCAGACCTGGGCAATACCGATTGTGTCGCTTTCTATAAAAAATATCTGTCGGACTTTTTCAGCTCGACGGGTGTGACGACCTGGCGTTCGGATTTTGAGCCCATTGCGCGCTCTTCGAACAAGGCCAACCGCCACGATGCCAATGGAACGGATGTCCAGTACTGGTGTACGGTGGGATTTGGTGAACTGGTCGATCACCTGATTCAGAATATCCCGGGATTCCGATATGAATCGTGTTCTTCGGGCGGTTCGATGAAAGACCTGTTTACGATGACCAAAGCGTCGGTTCTGAATTGTGATGATTCGGCGGATTATATGTCACTGCACATGACATTTTACGACAGTTCGTACTGTATCCATCCGGCGCAGCTGCAGCTGCCGATCAATTCGCTGACCTATACGCCGGGCTCTGATTATTATACGGGGTCGGCAGATTATATGTACGGACTGCGGACGCAGATGACGGGCGGCGTGATGCTTTCGAACTGGAAGGGCACGAACAACGGCGGAATCGATGAAACATCCCACTGGAAAACGACCATCGCCGTCGATTACAATACAAAGCTCAAACCGTTGATTCGCAATGGCGATCTCTATCACATTCTGAGGCGTCCGGACGGGAAAAACTGGGATGGTCTGGAATACGTCGATTTAAATGCGCCGACTTATGTTGCCGCAGTGATGCTGTGGAAACCGGCGGGTGCCGGTGCTTCCATGACGGTCAAACTGCGGGGACTGAATGCGGATGCCAAATATAAACTCAATTTTACCGATCATACCGGGCTGAACAGTACCAAAACGGGTAAAGAGCTGATGGAAAGCGGGCTTTCGGTGAACTTTGCCGAAGCCGTTTCGTCGGATATCATTTATCTGACCCGGGAATAAGCAGTAGTCGCTAATCTAACGCGCGGTTTGTGTCTCGAACTCTTTGACGAGTTGTCGATACTCGTCCCACTCATCTTCTGATATTTTGAGACATTTTAAAGCCTGTTCAATCGTCCATTTCATGCTATCCATTAAATTGCACAAATCCTTGACTTGGCCAATTCTAATCCCCTTATCAATCCCTCTTTCTTCGATAAAGTCGCTGTAATTGCACATATTTCCCTCCTTGATGCGGAGTCGCTCGGGCATATCTGCGCCGAATACGGTTTTAAGCACCGACTGCTTGCGTTTTGCATCAGAAGTCTCGGACATAAAGACATCCAAAAACCTCAGTAAACCAGTATAGCGTTTGTCTTTTTTGGTTCCAAGGCAAATCATGACGATGGTCATCAGGTCGTAGTTTTCGACATCTTCGTGGACCTT
>JAGACY010000119.1 GCA_017613855.1 Pseudomonadota bacterium | reverse complement strand
TATCGTCGAGGGATGTTCCTGTGATTGCGCAGCCGTTTGGGATGACGGAGGATCATCCTTATCTGGCGTTGGTTTTTCAGTTCGATTTGAATTTACTGTCGCGTTTTATGGCAGAAATTCCAGTGGAAACGAGTGATCAGGTGATGGCAGAGCCGCTGATGGTCACGCCAGTCGAAGCGGATTTGCTGGATGCCTTTATTCGTTTAATCAAACTGATGGATTCGCCGAAGGATATACCGTTCTTAAAACCATTGATTTTGCATGAGATTTACTATCGTCTTTTGTCTGGGCCGCAAGGGATGCAGCTTCGCAAGCTGACTGTCAATTCGGGGGTTCAGGACCAGATAAGGCGGACTGTGAACTGGCTGCAGGAGAATTATCGTCAGTCCATCCCTGTTTCGAAGCTCGCGTCGATGGCGGGCATGAGTTCATCGACATTTAATCAGCATTTTAGAAAATTAACGGCGATGACACCAATTCAGTTTCAAAAACGATTGCGTTTAATCGAGGCTCGGCGTTTAATGCTGACGGAGAATCTCGATGCGAACCATGCGGCGTATGTCGTAGGTTACGAGAGTGCTTCACAGTTTTCGCGCGAATATCATCGTTATTTTGGTGCGCCGCCCAAACGGGATATCAGCCAGATTAAACAACCACTTTTGGGTAATTAGGAATTACCCGGCATTCGCATTCAGCCGGGGCTCTGCCCGAACCCCGCCAAAGGGCACAGCCATTTGGAATCCGCAATCTTTTTACAGATCAATATGTACGTTTTCGCAAACCAGAGCGAAATGGGGCCCCTCCCCCATTCCGAACCAAAACATTACGATTCCTTGTGTTTCGCGTTTTGAAATACATATTCCATGATAAAAGACAAGAACCTGGCAGAGAAGTGACGCATTCACAGAGAGTTTTTTAATAAAATGGAGTTTTGGACATTTGTGCGATGAGGAAGATATTGACTTACGCTCATATAACAGAACTTCATTGCTTACACATAAAGGACGAGATACATGCTTAATACACATGTCAAACCAACGATTGAACAGACCATTCAGGCTGTGATGCCTCAAATCAAAGCACTGGATGCAGTATTCGCTGCATACCGTTCGGCTCATAGTTTTGATCCCTATGATGATGTACAGACACTGTTTGGACTTGTGAATGCAGAGCTTCAAAAGCCGACGGAGCTGATTGATTCGAGTTTGTTGATTGAATTTCTCGTCTTTCATCGCGAGAAGATCAAGCAAAGCCTAGTGGATCATATTTATAAGATCCTTGCCCGTGATTATGAAAATGCCAATGAGAGCGTCAAATCGTATGGCAGTACGGATGTTTTGGGCGTGAGTTCCGGGGAAGTCAATTATATAGAATCTAAAATGAAGGAAGCGCTTGCGATTGGTGAAGATGAGGCACGCAAAGTGCGAGAGCATCTCATGGAAGCCATGCTTACCTCTGAGATAAAAGCGGAATTACTCGTGGGCATTGGTGATGTCTATTTGATTCGCTATAACAGGGAATCTGCGGCATTGGCTTGTTACCAGGAGGCACTTGCAGAGAATCCCGAGTTTGAGGATGCTGCGGAACGCATTCTTGCGGTGTCGGAGCATCTTGCTGACTGGAAAGCAGCACTTGCAGCTTTGGATACATTAAAAGTGGTTCAGTCGGAGTATCTTGTTTCCTATCTGTGCAAGGAAGCATGGATTTATGGCAAAATGCAAGGCCAGCATGAACGCGCCGTTGAGATCTATCAATCGATTCTCGATAAGGATACGCAATATCTCGATGTTTTTGTGAAGTTGATTCAGGAGCTTCAGGCGATTCAAGATTACAATGGTATCAAAAAACGTTTTGTGGCGATGATGGAACGCGGCAAAACGGATAAAAAAATGAATGCAGCAGAGCGCGTGGCTTATGAACTTGGCCTCGGAAAGATCTGTCTTCAGAATCTGAGGAGCATTCCAGCGGCAATTCGGGTATATCATTCGGCAAGCAGTCTGGTTCCGGACAGCATTCAAATCCATGAGATTCTTGCAAAATTGCATGAGGCAGAGGGTGAGGTCGATAAGGCTTTGGAAGAATATCATGAAATGGTATTCATCAATCCCAATAATCAAGATGTCCTGCTTGAGCTTGCCAGAGAATACCGATCGCTGGGGCGGTTTGATGAGTCTTTGTGCTGCTATCGCGTGCTGGATATGCAGGGATGTCAGGATGAGGAATGCAAGAGCATCGTTGCAAGATTTGGAGATCTCGGCCTTCCGGAGATTCATGAAAAATTGTCGGATGAATTATGGCAGTTCATGATTCCCAAGACGCTCGATGGTCATTTGGTACGGCTGCTCAAGTTGTGTGCCAAAATCGCGGGTGATCTTTTTGCCAATGAGTTTTCTACCTATCGGGTCCATCCTAAAAAAGATCTCCTCGATATGTCGGCAGGGACGACCATTAATCGAGTGCTTCGCAATGAGACAGGTGCGCTTGGTTTTGCAGAAGTGCCGTTCCTCTATCGGTGTGATCAGTTTTCGGGGGTAACCAATGCCTACTTTATCGACAGGTCATTTTTAATCCATTCGAATTGTCTTAAGGGCAGGAGCAGTCAGGAACTTGCCTTTATGACGGCGAAGGCACTGATGCTCATGCGCCCGGAGTATTATTTGCTTCAGCAGGGGGTAGCTAATGTCGAATTGATCATTCGTGCCATCTGCAGGACAATTCGACCGTATTTGGACATAGAGCTCGATAAGAATCAGGAGCAGGTTGCCAGAAAACTGGACAAGGATATTACGGATGCACAGCGCGCAGCGCTTGGCGATATCATCGATGAGATGCAGGAGCGTACACCTCATTATAATACGCAGCTTTATTTTGAGTCGGCCGAAGAGTTTGCAAATCGCGTAGGACTGCTCTTTTGCGATGATCCGAGTGTCGTTGGTGCGATGCTTGCGGAAGAAGCTAAGCCAATCAGTGTGCGATCGGCACAGGAACGGCTGAACTCTCTCATCATTTGGGCGACGAGTGAGCAATATTTTAAACTCCGCAAAAAACTGAATATTGCTTTGCAGGCGTGATTTTAATGCGTAATGCGTAATTCGTAATGCGAAATTCAGTATGCAAATTCGTAGGAATGAGCAGAATTCGTAAAAATGGTAGTCATTGGGTGATTCTTTTTACAAACGGATTTGTTCGCATCTAACGATGCTGACTTTAATTAAGGACCGTGCAAATTCGTTTGTAAAACAAATTATGAATCAATGGATTTGTTTGCATCTGAGACTTCAGAGTAATAATGAGAGCTTGTGATTAAATTACGCATTACGCATTACGCATTACGCATTCTATAATTATTCATCCTTATGTATGTGACTCATCCAATTCCCCCGGTTTGGGATGAAAATTCCCGGGGACTCATTCTCGGGAGTTTTCCGTCTGTGAAATCGAGGTAACAATTGTTTTATTATGGGCATCCTCAAAATCGTTTTTGGCGTGTGCTGAGCCGTTTTTTTGAGGATACCTGTCCTCAGACTATCGAAGAGAAAAAATCCTTTTTATTGTTGCACCATATTGCCGTCTGGGACGTGGTGGCTTCGTGTGAGATAGAAGGATC
>JAGACY010000118.1 GCA_017613855.1 Pseudomonadota bacterium | reverse complement strand
TATTCGCTGCCCTGCGATTTATGGACGGTACAGGCATACGCCAGAGCAAGGTTTTCGAGACTCTTTTTGGTATATTCCACAAGGCGGCCATCGAAATCGACAATGGCCTTGCCTGCGGTTTCCGCGACGATTTTTCCGATGTCGCCGTTAAAGACGTCATGCTCATAATCATTCTTAAGCTGCATGACGCGATCACCCGTGCGGAACCCGACATACGAGATGGCGATAGGATTGCCCGAAGGATTAAGCTTATCCTGCAAAATCTGGTTAAGATGCTCGACACCGCCTGCATTCTGGCGCATCGGGCACAACACCTGGATTTCGTTCATCGGATCGAGCCCATACCGTTGGGGAAGCTTCTCACACACGAGCTGCTCGATGAGATGCTCGGCATGCTCCGGCGTTGCTGCATTGAACAGATAAAACTCACACCCGGGAGCCGCCATCTCCTCACGGCTCGGAACAATGGGATACATGCCCTCGTTGATGCGATGCGCGTTCTTGACAATCAGACTCTGCTCGGCCTGCCTGAAGACCGTCTTTAACCGGATGACCGGCAAACAATTCGATGAAATCAGGTCTTTGAGCACAGTACCCATCCCTACACTCGGCAGTTGGTCGACATCCCCCACGAGAATAATCCGCGCATCGCTGGGCAAAGCAACCAGCAGGGATCGCATCAGAGACAAATCGATCATCGAAGACTCATCGACGATGTAAATCCCGGCCGGAAGCGGATTGTCTTCGTTGCGGGTAAATGCGCCCCGCGAGTCATTGACGTAGGCATACTCGAGCAAACGATGAATCGTCTTGGCCTCGATGCCCGTCGTCTCACTCAGACGTTTGGAGGCACGCCCCGTCGGAGCCGCCAAAAACACGGGAATATCCTGTTCCTGTGCGGCTGCCACAAAGACTTTGACGAGCGTCGTCTTCCCCGTACCCGGCCCGCCCGTAATCACCATAAATTTTTCGTAAAGACCCGTCAAAACTGCCTCGCGCTGCTGCGGTGCCAGTTCAATCCCCAGACGCGTCTCAATGCGGCGTACAGCGGCCAAATCATCCTCATCAGGCTTGCCATGCGAAGAAGCTTTCACCATGCGCGCAATCTCATTCGCCACCGAATGCTCCAGATTCCACATAAATGCGCGATAGACGAGTGTTTCGCCAGTTTCATCCCTGTCCGTCCGAATCGAACGACGTTCGATGAGCGCATCAATATGTTCCTCAATTCTGGCCGAATCGACCTGCAAAAGCCGCGATGCCGTCTCGATCAGCACAGGCCGAGGCAAATAACAATGGCCATCCGTATTTTCCGCTTCATACAACGCATAATCGATGCCCGCCTCAATGCGCATCGGATTATCCGGCGCAATCCCCATCTGAGAAGCAATCTGATCGGCACGCTTAAACCCAATCCCCGTCACCTCTTTCGACAAGAGATAAGGCTGCTGGTTCAAAATCGGAATAATCTTTTTCCCATAAAGCCCAATCAGCTTCGAGGACAGTTCAAACGACAGGCCATGCCCCTGCAGATACACAAACAACTGGCGATTGCCCTGTTTTTCCGCCCATTCCTCCAGAATCAGGTCGAGTTTCCTACGCGAAATTCCCTTCACCTCCAGCAGCTTTTCCGGGTCATGATCCAGCACATTTACCGTATTCTCACCAAATTTCTGGATGATCCGCTCGGCCATGCGAAGACCGATCCCCGTCAGCTGAGATGACAAAAACCTCGCCAAACCCACACTCGAAGTCGGCATCGCTATCTCACACGACTCCACCTTGAGCTGAATGCCATATTTCGAATCCACCCACGTCCCTTTTACGCGGATTTCATCGTCAACCTTGAACGCCGCAAGCGTCCCCACGAGCGTAAACGGATTATTTCTGCGCGTCACCGCATCGAGAATCGCATAGGAATTCTCGGGATTGACATAACGCACACGCGTGATCCGCGCCGTCGTCTGAACGGTTTCACCGATTTTCTTTTCCAGGGATGGCAACTCTATCTGGGATGGCATGTGTAAACTGTTGGTCGAAGCGTTTGTTAAAATAATTACGCATTACGCATTACGCATTACGAATTCATAATAATATTGGCAAAAAATCCAAAAAACGGCCGAATTTTTTTATTCAATGGCGTTTTTTCCGGCAATGGACTCTCCCATCGAAATTCACCTTGATAAATCGAGCATGAATTGACTTTTGCCACCAGCCTATCTCTCCGAATGTCTATTTCATTATTCATTATGCATTCATCATTATGCATTATTAATCGCGCCTGCTATCGCCTGACGGCGATACGCCCGGCGCGCAGCGGCTATTGCATACGCCGCTGCATTTCTAGGGGGCTTGCACCAAAAGCCTTATGACCATTGGCATTGAGACGTCATTTCCAAGAGACTTTAGAAGATAGCTGCCGTAATACAGAATTAATTCCGCATTCCGCATTCCGCATTCCGCATTACGAAAGTCTTTTCCCCTTAGCTTCAGACTTATCCCTTAGTTTTGCAAATTCAATTCCGCATTCCGCATTCCGCATTCCGCATTGCAATACTACGGCCGACAGAGATTGCAGCCATCGTGTACACGGCCATCCTTAAGCTCATCCTGAGTTGCCTTGCGGATGGCAAGTACTTCAATATCGAAATGAAGCGTCTGGCCCGCAAGCGGATGGTTCGAATCCACATAGACATTGTCTTCATCGATCGAAACAATCCAAAGGGGAAAAGGCTTGCCATCCTCCGATTTGGCGGTCATGCCAGCCCCCACGCGAAACATTGTTCCCTCGGGGAAAATTGACTTTGGCACTCTTTGAGGCTCACCTTCACGCTCGCCATAGGCATCCTCAGGTGAAACATCTACATGAAATTGTTTGCCAACGGTCATGCCATCGAGCGCTTTTTCGAGCCCGCGCAGTATCATGTTATGCCCATGCAAATACCGCATGGGATTATCCCGTGTAGCGAGATCAAGGACTTCACCTGCATCGTTGCTCATGACAAAAATAACAGAGGGCACGGTGTCCTTTGCAACGACATCTGTTTTCAATGATTCCGGCGTTTCTTCTATCATGGTATCAACTCTCATTTACTTATGCTTAAACTCCATGACGGAGCGCGAAACTTCTAATCCCTGAGCCATAAAATTCAAGCATTAATTGCACGTTGATTGATAAGTGACAGCAAATTCAATTACTCATTGCTCATAGCCCATTGGTAACTGTTCAGCCATCTGTTATTCGTCAGATCCCCCAAGAGTAAGAAAATTCTTTCATTCATAATGCTGAATGTTTTTGAATCATCCAAATTTGCTCAGTGCAACATTCCATTATGCATTCATAATTATGCATTATGCATTAACAGAAGATTTGCTCCTTCGAAATTAATATAAGCATATGGGCAGAGTCGCTACGCCAATTTAATTAATCTCGTCCCCAAATCTTGAACAATCATATTTCAAGGTGTAGACTAACATGGGATATCGCATGAACTATTCCCCCTTTTGGAGGTAACAATGAAATCATTGAACCCATATCTGAGATTATTATTTACGTCGATGTTAGCGTGCTCGCTTGCAGCATGCAGTGATGATGCTGGTGATAAGAATCAGGACAATCCGCCGGCCGAAAATCCCGACGGACCGGATAATCCAGGGCCAGGCCAAGATGAACCAGGCCCGGATGGCCCCGATGATCCAGGCCCGGACGACCCCATAGTTAAACCCGAAAAGCCCGAACAGGGGTGGGAAGGAATATTGCTTCCGGCAGGACCAACCGAACTTGAAATTCCCAATTCAGGTTTTTCCAAAATAAGTGTCCAGCTCATTTCAACCAAAAATGATGATACTTATGGACTCGGTTATTTTGGCGAGAAGATTCAATGGGGTGTTGAAACCGGATCGGAATCGATTTCGCTCTCAGCAAAGAAATCGAGTACGGCGGATAATGGTATTGCCAACATCACCGTCAACGCCACCGATGTTTCCGGCAATGCGGTCGTCGTAGCCAAAAGCAATATCGCCCCCCAACTGGTCAGGTTCAGTATTCATGTTCTCGACAAGCCAACGGGCAATCTCAATGTCAAAACAGAATACACGGGGAATGCACCTGTTCAGAATTATTCCATTAGAATTTACGATGGTTCCGAGGTTCAGTGTGCCCTTATCGATCTCAATGACAGTGAGGTTCTCAATGCGAAAACCGATGCGCCTGCAGAACCACTGCTTCCCAAAGTCGATGCAGAAACCGCGCTCTTCGAAAACCTCTCGCTCGAGCAGGATTATGCCATCATTGCTTACGGTTTTTCACCTGACGGCGCTCGCGTAGCAGCCGGCTGTCTCGATTCCGGTATCAATCTCATTGCCAGCGATACCATCGAAGCCACAATCCAGCTTCAAACCATCGATCTCGACCCTGTATCAACCTATCACGTCCGCAGCTATTTCGACCTCGGCGACGTAGCTTCCGCACTCGGTAGCGTCGGTAAATTCGTCGTGAGAGTCACAGATTTTGCCAATAATCCAGGCGAATCACTCTACAGCCTCATCATGGATCTCATCACAGAGTCTTTAGGTGGAGTCATCAGCAAAATCGCTGACTTCATCCTTTCAAATACATTCAAAAAAGACCTGGTCGATGCCATTAACAAAATGGCCAAAGAGAATGAAACCGTCAATAAAATCGGTCTCTTTGCATGCCAATTCAGAAACATCGTCCGCACCATGGAATTTATGGGTGAGCTCGGTATCGAAAAAGTTGGTTCTGTCGAACTCAAAGGCACGGATTCCTATGATGGCGTCGCAGCCTACTGGCGACTCGATTGTACCGACTCCCACGATCCCAACTGTGGTCGAGTTCCCCTATCCTCGAAACAGCTAGGCCTTGATGACACACTCTACTTCCTCGAAGGTACATGGAGTGGTTCCATCGCGAATGACTATGATAAACTCGCCATCGAATCCCACGAAATGAACCTTTATTATGGCAAGATAATCGTTTATCTCATCAACAATTATTTGCTGCCTAAACTTGCCGATGGTGCAACCAGCTTTAATGAGGCTCTCAAGAAATGGATTAACTGCGACTCCGTGGGTGCATGGCTTTCTAATACATTAACGCGATGTATCGGCGGTGAAGTCCTGGGGAAATGCATCGGCTATGATTTGAACGTTTCAAAATCTCAAGCCACCGGGTGGTGCGGAAGTGCCGTTAATGTGCTCGCGACTGTCCTCAATTTCGCAGCAGCCTACGAAGAACTCCAAAAAGCCGGTTCTGATATCAATATCAGCGGTACAGCCATGTTTAAAGATACCAACGCCGACAACAAAGTTGATATCATTAGAGATGGCGACTGGTCGGGGTATATGACCGTTACAACGTCCACCACTGACAGTGATGGCAATACCGTCAAAAACTCCACAACAACCGGTGTCCGCGGTATCTGGAGTGCATACAACATGAAGAATGTCGATACCGGCAGCGGCATGTATTGCACATATCCCAAGACTGAAACCGATTCGAATGACCAGCAATGCCATTATCCCGAAATTGATTTCTCCATTCTCGCCGGCGATGGTCTTTGCAGCCAATATAAATGGTAAACAGTAAACTGTGGATAGTGAGTAGTGGGTGTTT
>JAGACY010000117.1 GCA_017613855.1 Pseudomonadota bacterium | reverse complement strand
AATACGCAGAGAATGTGGTAGTTTCTGCATTTTTAGAATTGACAAAAAAAAACTAGAAGGTGCTATCATGCGAACAGCGAACAGGATTATCTCCGCTTAATTTCAAGTCAATACCTAAATCGACCACTCTGTCGATTTTTTGTGTCACTATCTAGAGCTTGAGAAAGGAATAATTTCGTTTATGACTTAATTGATGTGGTTGATGACTCTATATCTGTAATTGGAAATAAAAATGTGTATAATGTTGATTCAGATGTGTCTGCAAAGGCGTATATAAAAGAACCTATAAGACAAATAACAGTCGTTGATAAACCAACTTTGTCAACAGGAATTAAGGTTAAGACTGGAAGGAACAGTAAAACAAAAATTGCTGAAAATGCTTTAGGATGTTATTTGAATGTGTCAAATAATGTAGAGCATAGTACAAGCTATGTTGCATTATATACAAGTAGTGATAGTAGTAATGCAAACGGTATCTCTGTAATGCCTGAAAATTTTGAAAGGATTGTATCTGTATTTGCAGCAAGGAAACTAATCACTTGCAATTGGATTAATGGAAAAGATGAATTCCTGTATCCTAATGAGAGTCATTCAAAATTTATTGAGTTTGTTAATGATTCTATAATATATTCTCTATTTAATACATCATCACAACAATCATCATTGCGGCACATTGAATATAAAGGTAAATTCTGGGATATTAAAAACGAATTTTTCTGGATGTCAAAAAATGAAATCATGGAGCTGGCAGAAATGTATAACAATGATTTCTGTTATAACGACGCCTATGCCTCTGATGAACGATATGTTTATGCCCTGTTACGCGATGGATTATATGGCAGATTATCCACTGAAGCAAAAGCAGTTTTAGACAAGGCAAAAGATTTGGTACGAAAGTCTTTCGCTTACCGTATAGCATTTGATGAAGACCATCCTGAGTATCAGATTAACACTTGGGATGCAGGATTCTATCAGTTAAAGAAATTATGGGAAGAACGACTGAAACCTGATCTTGTCGAGTTTAAAGAGCTTTATAAAGTATTGTCAGATAAAATGCGTCCAATGGTTTATGAGGTTGGTTTCTTGAAGTGATACAGATATTTAGATAGTAGGCTCGTGTTCTTTTCACCAGTAAATATTTAAATTACAATATTAATCCATTTTAACAAAATCCCCTAAATATCTATTCTCTCATGGCGGGGGGGCAGCACCTGCCATGACTTGAGGAAACAGCAATTTAGAATCCAGCGGTCTTTGGTCCGGGTGTAGTTCGTAGTTGAAGACTGCATGCATTTCGTCTCCCCAAATTGAACCGATTTTTTGTGCGAGCCTTCCCCTCAATCCGCATGGCATGCCGTATCCCGCAGGGATAGGCATGCCGGGCGAGTGTATGGGCAATGTCACCAGGATCTGTGACATTGCCCATAACGAGCCGATAACATTTAAAAAGCGATTTTTTTTTGCTATAATCAAAAAAGGAGTTTTGCTCGAAGAAGGTAGGACTTTTTAGTGAAGATTAGGAGAAATCAATGCGGAAACGAATGATTTATTTCATCACGGTGGCTTCGATATCGTGTCTGGCTTATGGCTGTAGTGAAAACACCATGATTAATGTGAATACTCAGTGTTCATCGGACGATGACTGCAAATCGAAGGGCAAGGGCTATCAGTGTGATAATGGCTTTTGCCGATGTCATTCTGACGCATGCAAGAACACAAAGCCCGAAGATCCGAAGGATCCGACAGATCCGAAGGATCCCGTGGATCCTAAAGATCCGAAGGATCCAACCGATCCGCCTACCCCGACAGAATATGACAAGGATGGGGATACCATTGAGGATATTTACGATACGTGCGATGTCGATACCGATGGTGATGGCAAGGTCGATTGCGAGGATGATGACAGCGATGGGGATACCATTCCCGATTCGATAGAAGGTCAGTTAATCGGCGATACACCTGCAGACAGTGATTATGACGGCATCTATGATTTTCTCGATACGGACAGCGATGATAATGGCATTCCCGATTCGATAGAGGCGGGGCCGGATCCGCTGCATCCCGTCGATACCGATGGCAATGGCACTCCGGATTATCAGGATCCGGACAATGATGGCAATTATATTACGGATACGGAAGAAATTGCCGGGATTATGACGGAGGGTCATCCGGGAAGACGCTGCGGAAGTGACTGGTGCCCCGCAGGTTCGGCCGCTAGTCCGTGGGATACCGATAACAATGGCGTGCCCGATTACAACGATCCGGACAACGATGGCGACGGCATTCCCGACACGATAGAAAGTACCGAAGATACCGATAAAGATGGCGAGTTGGATATTTATTCGCAGGACAGCAATGGAGATGGTGTTCTTGATCGTGACACGCTCAATCCGGATGGAACGCCGGCCAGTTTCACCAATCCGGAGACGGGTGAAACCATCTATTGTTACAGAACCAGAGACTGTGATGGCGATGCGCTCATAGATAAGCTGGAATTGAACTGCGACGGACAATCGACGGCTATGAATGCCGACTTCGATCAGGATGGCTATATCGATGGGGCAGAGTATGCAGCCGCTCAATATGCCATGGCGCATGGTTTGCTGAATGGCGGTACGATATCCAAGCCCGAGGATTTGGTGTGCAATCCCAATCTCGGCGTCAAGGATGTGTTTGAGTTTTATTTTGTACTGCCATACGGCGGCGACAAGAAAGACGATGACCTGCCGTTTTATCCCGAAGTCAAGCAGCTCGACATCGTATTCAATGTCGATACTACGGCCTCCATGGATACGGCGATTAACAACGTCAAAAAGAATATCAGCAGCGTCATATCGAGTATCAAGGGGATGGTGAAGGACAGTGGGTTTGCGCTGACCAATTTTGATGATTTCCCCGTGCTGTGTCCTTCGAGTATGGGAGTTTCGCTTCCATGCGGATTTCCCGGTTACGGAGATTTACCTTTCCGGGTGCTTGGTTCTATTTCGACGGATGCAGGTGTGGTCGCATCCTATACTCAGAATAACCTGTTTACGACGCGTGCTGGTGCGGATGAACCGGAGAGTGGTGTAGAGTCGCTCTATCAAATTGCAACGGGTGAAGGTGTTTCATGGTCGGGCGGTTCTTATTCCGGTACGGTATATACCGAAGCAGGCTTCACGAATTACTGGTCATGGAACAGCGGCAGTATTCCTGCGCACCCAGGTTCGGGGAACAAATGGGGCGGTGTCGATTTTAGAAAGGGATCGCTTCCCATCATCATTCACACGACGGATGCACCTTCTCATGATAAGAACGATGGTCAGTATATTTCCAGTTTGCCGTCATCGCTTGCCTATCTGTCGTATGTGCCCAGTCCCCACTACAGCGGTCATTTAATTCCTGTCTTAAAGAGTAAGGGAATTCGCGTGATTACGCTGAGTGTGCCCAATGTCGAAGGGGGATACGGTGCAGACCAGTATGGCCAGATGGCAGTATGGTCGCAAGAATCCAATGCCGTCGTGCCGGTATGTGCTTTTGAGGGCGCTTGCGGCAACAATGTCTGCTGTCTGGGATCCAAGACTGTAGCGCCTCAGATGATTAACGGGCGTGAGAATCAATGTGTATTGACATATCAGGCGGCTCAGAACGATGTCTCTTCGACGATCGTCAAGGGTGTCGATGCCCTGGTCAAATACGGCACTTATGATGTCGCCACAAAGATTCGCGGCGATGCCATCCCCGGTGCATCGGTAGATACTTCATGTTTTGTCAAACAGGTTGTGGCATCCAAGTATATTGCGCCTCCCAATGAACCGGAACATTCGTGCAATCCCGTTGCCATTCCAAATTCCGTGGGTGGAGCGGGCTATAACAATGGGTTTACGAATTTTGCCCCCGGTACATCGTCTGCAGACAAGAAAGGTGCTGAGCTGCACTTTACCGTCTATGCCCAGAATGATAACTGTATCGAGGCTGCGAACGAATCCCAGGTCTTTACGGCCTATATCGAAGTCTATGATCCCACGACGGGCTTATCCTTTGGTGAGCGTAAGGTTTCCATCATTGTTCCTCCGGGCGGCGGGCCTGAGATCAATTAAGGATTGAACTTTTCTGTTTGTCTCGGATATAGTAAGTACAAATGCGGAAAATCGGTTTCCGCACAAAATAATCACTTTGGAGGAATGATGATTACACTGCATACCCTGTATTTGGATGTCTTGTCACAAAAAGACGTACTCGCTTTTATCGGTGGGGTTAAGCCGATTCTGAATGCTGCCTATCCGAATAATCTTCCGGTTGTGATGAAGCAGTTCCTCAGCACGGCAGAGACTTATATTGCCGTACAGCAGTCACAGGCCGTCAAAATTACCGGCGCCGAAATTGAAGATTGCGATCATCTTGCCGACGATGAATGGCGTTCCCTCGATTATCAAATCAAAGCAAGCGCCTGTCAGCATTTTAATGATGATCAGCGCGAAGCAGCACTCGCCATCCAGAAAGTCTTTTCAAAATACAAAGATCCAACGGATATGCGCTATGTTAAAGAATATGAAGTTCTCGACAAACTGTTGACTGAACTCGAGCAATTCCCTGCTCAGACGCTTAAAAATGCAAAAGTCGATGCCAATGTGATTGCCCTTCGCAAACGCGTCGAAGATTTCAGAATGCTTTACACCAACAAGATTAAACCCGAATCCGAAGAAGAACTCGGCCTTGCACGCGATGTCCGCGTTAGCCTGAATAAATGGTGGGAAGCCGTCTACGCTCAGATGTATGCGGATCTGTTTGCCAATGATAAAAATACGGCTTTTGTGGATGCCGCAGAAAAACTCAATATGCTCATTGAGTCCATTATTGAGGGGATGAGAGGTTAATTGGCCGGGCTATTGCCTGCGGCAATACGCCCCAGCCTCGCCGCTATGCTTTGCATATGCGGCGATTTTTTTATCCGTGGGTTACGCTTCGCTTATGCATTATGCATTGTGCATTATGCATTGTGCGTTCCCATCCGTGGGTTACGCTTCGCTCACCCACGGTTATTTACTACGAATGTACCGCCCCTCCGGGGCGTATTGATTATTGTGAATGCTTTCCATTATTCATTATGCATTGTGCATTGTGCATTATTAAACAATATCAATATGCTCGACATTCTCTGGGGGGACTTTCATAAACGATTTGCCTATCATAGAGAATTGAGCGGGATCATCCGTGACCAGATAATCCGCATTTCCAGTCGATTTGGCGTCCGAAAGCAAATGGTGTTCCTGAAGATCTTTGGCCAATGAGGCTGCCGTTGCCTGGGCACAGTCGCAGAGTTCGACGGATTTTCCCATTTCGGCGAGTTCTTTGGCAATGATAGTTTTCAGGATGGGGTAGTGTGTACATCCCAGAATGAGCGTATCCATTTGGTCGCCATTTTGTTCGACATCTTTGAGCAGATCCGCCAGATATCTGCTAACTACGAGTCTGGCAACATCCGAATTGGCCCATCCTTCTTCGACGATAGGCACGAACAGCGGGCATGGCATGCCATAGACTTTGACATCATTGTTAATACTTTGAATTGCATTCACATAAGCCTGACTATGGATGGTCGCTCTTGTGCCGATAATGCCGACACATCGATTGTGTGAAAGCTGAACCGCCTTTTGTGCGGCTGGTTCGATGACGCCAAAGACGGGAATATCGAGCATTTGTGTGAGTGCATCGAGCGCATAAGCACTCGCGGTGTTGCAGGCGATGACGATAGCTTTGACATCCCTGGCGACGAGCTGATGCACGCACGAGGTCGCATACCGGATGATGGTCTGTCGTGTTCTGTTGCCATACGGGACGCGGGCTGTATCACCAAGAAAAATGTAATCTTCGTTTGGCAAAACCTGGCGGATTGCATCCAATACCGTGAGACCGCCCACACCACTGTCAAAAACACCAATTGCTTTATGATTCATCGTTTCATCCGTGAAAGAGCTAACTATTCAGCCGGGGCTCTGCCCCGGACCCCGCCAAAGGTCTGAGACCTTTGGAATCCTCAATATTTTATTATTGTTTCTGTCGTTTTCGCAAACCAGTGCGAAATGGGGCCCCTCCCCCATTCCGAACCAAAACATTTCGTTTTCTTATGTTTTGCGTGTCTAAATGCGCACTCAAAAAAAGTCAAACATAGGGCTGAACAGTTACTAAAAGAGAAAAAAGGAATGCAAGATCCATTGCAAACATCCGGAACGCATCTTATCTCAATCCAATAATTTCTCAACTCTTAACTCGCTCATTTGGTTTGCTTGTGATAGTTTAAGACAGGGGGATTGGGAATCATGACCAGTAGAAACAGGATCACGCTTGTATGAGCTTTATCAATGATATCAGGACAGCCGCAGAGAATGCTGCGCGCGATGGTTTGGGTAAACTGGGAATTAGTGTGTCTCAGAAGGCTCGGATTCCCGATGATGAAGATACCTATTCGCCGGATATTATCGATCTTTATAATAAAAAGACCAGCTCGCATGATTCTGAACCTACTGCATTGATCGTTCCCGAGGATATGCGCGATGTTTTGAGAAATGAAGCACGCACCTTAAGTTTTCAAAATGACTTGTGTATGCAGACGGTCGAATCCTGGTTTTTGGATCGCAGGAGTACGATTGCAGAGCCTTGTGACAGTCTGTCTTCTGTGGAAGAAGCACGATCTGAATTGATGAAGATATTGAAAGATCAGGGGTTCGTGTGCATGATTGGGGACACGCCCGATACCTGGCTGCATGCAATCTGCGAAATTGGCCATCAACAGGGACGCGTTTGCTATAATTTATTCATTCAGGCCAGCAAACAGGTAAATGCTGAGAATTTTGAGGATTGGTGCCGTGAAATGAATGAAAAATTATCGCGCTTTAGTTTTGAAATTGTTCCCTTGGAAGGGGGAATGATTGGATTGCGATAATTTTGAGTTAGCAGTTAGCAAGTTAGCAGTTAGCAGTAGGGGGTGCTCAAGGTTATTCCTAAAGAATGATTGTATTATAGCTTCAGAGTCGCCCTTTAGTTTTGTATCCCAATTACAAATTACAAATTACAAATTAATCAGACTTTCCTTATAGTTTTGCATTCCAATTGCTCACTGCTCACTGCTAATTTAAAACGCATTTACCATTAGCTTCAGAGTCGCCCTATCGTTTTGCATTCCAATTCCGCATTCCGCATTCCGAATTCCGCATTATGAAAGCCATTCACTATGATCTTTAGCATTGCCCTATAGTTTTGCATTCCAATTACAAATTACAAATTACATATTAATCAGACTT
>JAGACY010000116.1 GCA_017613855.1 Pseudomonadota bacterium | reverse complement strand
TCAGTTTAAAGTTCTTCATCAAATTGCACAAAGCCTCAACTTTGCCTTTCTTAACCCCCTTATCAATTCCTCTTTCTTCGATAAAGTCACTGTAATTACACATATTTCCCTCCTTGATGCGGAGTCGCTCGGGCATATCTGCGCCGAATACGGTAATGCATGATTTTAATGCGCAGTCTGTGCCTCGAATTCTTTGACGAGTTGTCGATACTCGTCCCACTCATCTTCTGATATTTTGAGACATTTTAAAGCCTGTTCGATCGTCCATTTCATGCTATCCATCAAATTGCACAAAGCCTTGACCTGGCCTTTCTTCATTCCTCTTTCTTCGATAAAGTCGCTGTAATTGCACATATTTACCTCCTTGATGCGGAGTCGCTCGGGCATGTCTGCGCCGAATACGGTTTTGAGCACCGATTGCTTGCGTTTTGCATTTGAAGTCTCGGACATAAAGACGTCCAGAAACCTCAGTAAACCAGTATAGCGTTTGTCTTTTTTCGTTCCAAGGCAAATCATGACAACGGTCATCAGGTCGTAGTTTTCGACATCTTCGTGAACCTTGCCAACGATATGTTTTTCGGCGATGTGATACATCGTGATTGTGTTTCGCCTTTCCTCGGGTGGATTAAAGCAAATCCAAATCGAATATACCTTTTTGATGTTCTCATATTCCGCTTTTTCAAATTCGACGCCGTATTGTGCCGAAATCTGCCTGCATCCATAATAAATACCGCGTTTGATGAGCGGATAACCAGGATTGAAGCGGTTTTGCGCCTCGACGTTGATAATGAGCTTTACGCGCTCTTCGGTTGGCGTTACGGCGAAAAATCGAATGTCGAATGTCACACAACCCTCCGAATCGCTGGTGCTCTCATTGTTCATTCCCTGAATTTTACTGCCCTTTGCACGCTTTCTGCCCTTCTTGTTTGTCGTCTCCGGGTGGACGCCCACAGTACTAATCTCAGGCTCGCCCTCGATATATTTCGTCTCAATGTCATTGACATGACAATGCCTGAACTCCGGAATGCAGCCTTTTAGTATACAGGCGAGTATGAGTTTGTCGGCGAGCAGCTGCTTGCAGGCGGCATCGCTCAGTTGACGATAGTCGTCTTCTTTCAGCGTGTTTGATGCTTTTGACTCCATCTGTTTCATCATAATCCCCTCCTTGTAATACTAAACACAATCGTTCAGTGAACAATCTATCACTCGCTTTAAATGGCGAGTCAAGGAAATTTGGAGGAATTTTTAATGGGGATTGTTGTTTGGTGACCGTGCTATCGGTAAAGAGCCGTGTCACGACACGGCTCTACCGCTACGCACGGCGTTCGGCGCTATGCCCTGCGGGCATACGCGCATTTGCGCTCGGCTATCGCAACCATACGTGATCGTTTATTCTTGACTCGCTATACCAAAGCGAGTGAATAAAGGTACTCGCCAAAACGCAGGCTGGCATGGAATGCCTGCCACAGATATGGGGAGTGACGTATGACGAAGAATAATGAATTGCGGCATTGGATAACCAACCGCTTCGTGATTCCAGAAGAATCATTGAAACAACGAAATAAAATGTCGTCCGAAGTGTGAATTTCTATCGTATA
Organism: Pseudomonadota bacterium; assembly: GCA_017613855.1. Next base: position 3,461 of record JAGACY010000116.1, on the reverse strand, counting down.
CAAATGGAAAAAGGAGCATGTTTATGAAAAAAGCAATCCAGGAAACGTTGAAAATCTGTCGTGAAAAGGGAGTTCTCTCTGATTATATTAATGAACGTGAATCGGCAATTGTGGATATACTGACAAGGGAGCTTGAGCAGAGACAGCGAGTATCAAATATAGCAAAAAGCATGAAAATATCGGGAAGAAAAAAGGCTATTGTAGATTCATTACGAACCATAATGCGAATAATGAACTTCTCACAGTCAGAAGCGATGGAGTGCCTTGAAATACCGGATGAAAACCGTGAATATTATAGTGAGGCGATTAAACAATCGGATGTAGCATCCCCTATTCAGGAGGCAATCAATAATAAGTGCAAACACTGCAAAGATAGCTTCTCTTTATTGTTTGATGAGGAATACCAGTTAAATCTTTACTATCTTGGTTGCGAAAAAGATGGATGGAAATTAGGAATGTGTGATGTCCTGCGCTGTCTTGTACAAAACATGAAACTATCTTTGAACGAAGCCATGAATTTCCTCGGAATCCCAAATGAGGAACGTCCAAACTATTGCAAGGCAATTGAGAAGGGGGATACAAAAGATTTGCTCGATTACGATGAAGAAGATGACGTCTCCTGATTAACGCGGAGATTATTCTTGCCTGGTACACAATGGGTTACATAGAACGATCTACACAATACGGCTCACAGATAACAGTTTACAGGCGACTTTGAGGGATCATACAGCCTCTGCGCAGCTTTTGATTTCGTCGAGATACACGGCCGCAGTTTCGGTCAACGCCTCGGATTCGGATTTGGTCAGGTAACGGATGAGCTTTTGATTCGCGAATCATTTCAATGAGGGTCGTTTTTCCCGTTGCGCTGTCGCCACGAATGACTGTGAGATTTCGACGAAGCTCAAAGTCATATTTTACGCGCTTGTTCTGTACAATAATACGATGAACCCCTTTCATGAAACAGCTCCTTTAGACATAATCCACAGCAATTTCAACGAGTTCTTTCATGGAATGAACAACGGTGCCTGTATTTTCAATGTAGATTTGAAAGTCTTCCATGCCAAAGTCCATGATATGCCGAAGATTGATGGTCCGATCCTCTGTTTCTGCGATTTTGAGCAGCCACTTTGCGCAATTATCCCCACAAGTGGATGCATTGAAAACCTTCTGAGGTTCAAAGAGCACAAGTATGAGGGTTTTGACTCCCCCCGACAGACCAGTCGGCGGTATCTTGCCAAGTACAGGGCTATCAATCACGCCACTGTCAATGACTTCGGACTGATCCACGTCACGAATCATCTCCTTTACCAACGGATCGACAATCCACTCATCCTCATAGTCGTTCTTAAAGAAAACGGCAGTGTTGTAGATGGCTTTGTCCATATCGCCAAAGAAAATATGAAGCATCTATTTCTCCTTTACTGCATGATCGGATTTGTTCGTTGGGTGGTTTCGTCGATATTGTTGGGGGGCCGTGCTATCGGTGAGCCGTGTCATGACACGGCTCTACCGATACGCACGGCTTTCGGCGCTTTGCCCTGCGGGCATACGCGCCTTTGCGCCCGGCTATCGCAAGCGATACGCTGGGCGTGTGCATCATTCTATTTTTTCAAAATCATTAAGATTGAGCTCTCTCTTTAATTCTTCCTCAGTCGGCATATACGGCATGTATTTCGCCGCATAAATCTGCGTATTATTCTCTGGCAGCGTAAGTCGAACCAGTGTGTCGCTTTTCTGGGCACACAATAACAGTCCAATCGGGGGATTATCACCTTCATTCATCATATATCTTGTATAGTAATTTACATACATCTGCATCTGGCCAATATCCTGATGGGTCAGATCATCGGTTTTTAAATCAATTAGCACAAAGCATTTTGTAATAAAATTATAGAAAACAAGATCAATATAGAAATGCCGCCCATCGATATCAAAATGCTTTTGTCTTGCAACAAATGAAAACCCGCGTCCCAGTTCAAGTAAAAATTTCTGAAGGTGATCAATCAAAGCCTGCTCGAGTTCGGACTCATAATAGTGTTCATTCGCTGGCAAATCGAGAAATTCCAGCACATACGGGTCTTTGATGATCTTCTCGTATTCCGGCTTTGGCTCCGTAGTCTGAATCTCTGCCGATACACTTTCTTTGTCGCGGCTTGCAAGAATGCGTTGGTAAAACATCGTGTTAATCTGGCGTTGCAGCTGACGGGCAGTCCAACCAGATTCAATGGATTCACGGAGATAAAATGCACGTGCATCCTTATCCTGAACGGACATCAGAAAGCGATAATGCGTCCAGCTCAATTCAGGACGCACTGCGTCCCAAATTGGAAAACTCTGATAGAACCTACGCATATTGCGCAAATTGCTTTGGTCGAATCCTTTCCCGAACTCAGTGGTCAGCTTTTCTGAAAGGAACTGCAGCACTTGCTTGCCATAAGCCGCACGATCACTTTCGCCGCAGACCTCATAAATGGTTTTGCCAATTTTCCAATAGGCTTCAACCATGGCGGAATTGACAGATGCATAAACCTTTCTCTGCGCATCAATCACATACCCGCGCACGGAATGATAGACATTCTCAGCACTTTGATTGTCCTGCATCGTTGCCAAAGACTTGGTTTCTCTCTCTGTTCTGTCTTTCCTTCCCATGATATTTCCTCACTGACATCATGGAACGTTGCTTCGTCCCCCTCGCTTCATAACTCGCCACATTGCAAATGGCGAGTATTTTTTCTGAACGAAGCCAAGAGCCGAGCTAACTCGTCGTAAGATGTGCGGACCGCGCGCTTATACAAATCACCGCCAATCGCCCGCACCCACTCAAAACATCAATAACAGCGTGATTCTAATTCGTCGAGATAGAGGGCCGCTGTTTCGGTTAACGCTTCCGATTCGGATTTGGCCAGGTAACGGATGAGCTTTTGATTCTGATGAACGGCCTACGTGACCGCGGATTTGGTAGAGCTGCGCCAGTCCGAATCGTTCCGCATGCGAGACAATCAGGCAATTGGCCTTTGCTATCGGTGAGCCGTGTCACGACACGGCTCTACCGATACGCACGGCTTTCGGCGCTATCGCAAGCGATACGCGCCTGTGCGCCCGGCTATCGCAAGCGATACGCCGGGGCGTGTGCAATATCTTGTGTTTACACATTGCTCATGATGGTTATCATTATGACTGTCTGTGTCTGCTTCTAAGTCTGTGGTTGCGTTTTCTGTGTCTGTTGGGGCACTTGTATCAGCTTAGTAGGTATTGGCGAAAGACACGATCGTTGTGGTGTACTTCTCGGGGGGGCGGCAGAGTTTCTTTAAACTCGGTGGTGAGGTATCCCCTCTCTAGTTGACTAATGTAACCTAATTTAGTGCAGCCTGATATTCAAGCATTATCTCTTGTGGTGTTCGGTATCCTAATCTGGATTGTATGCGTTTTGTTCTGTAATACTCGATGTATTCCTTTATTTT
>JAGACY010000115.1 GCA_017613855.1 Pseudomonadota bacterium | reverse complement strand
GAATTTCACGTTCTGGTTCGACTATTACGACCGCTTTGATCCTGGGGATTGAATCGAAAGAATGCGCTAAAATCAGCTTTTTGCTTTCTATTCCTGCGATTCTCGGTGCAGTCTTGATGGAAATTCCGGATATGAAGAATATGCATATTGTGAATGTGGGGGTGATATTGGCTGCGGCTGCTGTCGCTGCGGTCGTTGGCTATTTTTGCCTTAAACTCCTTAACAGTATGTTGAAAAAAGCGAACTTTTATCTGTTTGCACCATATTGTTTGGTTCTGGGACTTGTGGCGCTTGTGTGTGGTATTGTTTTTTTGTAATAAAAAACTGCATCTTGCTGGCATGAAATTGGAATCTCTATTATACTCAGCAAGTGTGTGTGCTTTTTAGCGTTTTATTCGTTCATGAGGAGATAAAAATTATGAAAAAAGCAGTGACTTTCTTAATGTTGTTGGTTTGCACGATGTTGATGTCAACCGTAGCCTTTGCTTTTGAAAAAGGTGATCGTGTTCTGGCACTGTGGGAAGATGCCTATTGGTATCCCGGGACGGTTCAGTCGGTGGATGGCAATGTTGTTTTGATTTATTTCGATGATGGTGACAAAGCCACAGTGGATTCTGAACGCGTCAACAAACTCGACTGGGCAGCCGGTGATAAAGTGGAATGCCGTTGGCCAACCGATGGTATCAATTATCCGGGGACTTTTGTCCAGGTCGGCAAGGATGAAAAGATCCGCATCGTTTATGATGATGGTGACAAAGCCGATTTGACGGTTTCCTGGTGCCGTCAGAGCCGCGCAAGCCGTTTGGTCGGAAGATAAGATTTAGCCTTAAAACAGGGTGATATTTGGCCGTAAGGGTGAGTTCTTGAACAGCATCCTTGCGGCCTTTTATGTATGGGAGCAAAGCCATGTCAGAAAATATCAGCACTCCGGAATTTGTTTCTGCAGAAGAAGCGGAGGGCATATTGGCAAGAGCTGCCTCTATGCTCGAGGGTGATGTCGAAAATATTTCACAGGAAATGTGGCAGGAAATATGTCGTGATTTAGCGCGTGCTGCCCGTGCGACATGGTGGCGGTGCGATTGTGGTGTGGTCGAACCCGGTGAAATTGAGTTTGACGCCATTTGTAGTGAATGCGGGCAGATGCATCGCCTTCCCGAAAGGCTTTCCCGTGCGCCGTGGGCTTTGTACGTGCCCTGTTTGCGTCATGCATTGGGTGAAACCTGGTTTGATCAGCTTGCCGACTGGATGTCATCGCATCACCTTGGGAGCACGGGGACCGAAGATAATCCGGTATGGTTTGGGGATTTGGTTGGCAGCGCGTATCCGGCGCAGCCGGATAGCGATGCGGGGGGAGCGGCGTATGAAATAGCCGCGCGGGGGGCCACGTCCCCCGATCTTAAAAATACGCGCTGCATTCAGTGCATCGACGGTATGAAGATTTATGAAACAGGCGCGGTGATTGGGCTTCAGTGGATTGCACTGCCCATGATGTAAAAAAATGAGCGCATCTCGATTTGTCGATCCTTTTTTGTTAAAAAGACCATAGCCTCGCTTAAGGGCGCTATTTTAGAGGGGAAATCTTATGTCATATCGAAAAATGCTCGCGGTGTCTGTATTGGCTATTTTGACGATAGCCGGTTGCTCGGAATCTTCAAACCCAAAGGAATTTGCCTCCTTGTGTGGTAACCAGACTCTGGATATGGGGGAGCGATGTGACGGCGCATTATTTGCCGAAGGCGCAAAGGCGTGCCCATTTGGGCAATTGGGTGATGTCAGTAAAATTACTTGTTCGCAGACATGTCAGGTCGTGACTGAGGGCGTCTGCATGCCATCTGCATCGTTTGTTTGTACAGAAGGGAATGCACGATGTGTCAGTGGGGAACCGGCCAGCATTGAAACCTGCCGTTCGAATGCCTGGGAAAAGTCGGGCTGCGGTGACAATCAGGTCTGTGAGAATGGGGCCTGTAAACCTCAAAGTGAAGCAACCTGCAATAACAATGGCGTACTGGATTCGGGCGAAAATTGCGATGGTGATTTTTTTGCGGCGGGGATGGATGTATGCCCGGAGGGGTTCATTGGCAAGCCTGTTTGCGGGCCGGGATGCCAGGTCCTCTTGGATGGACACTGTACTTCGGAGACTCTGAAACCGGAAAATTGCGGCAATGGTGCTTTGGAGGATGGCGAAGAGTGCGATTTCAAAACGCAGGGGGATAGTTCAGAAGCGATTTTTGCTGCAGGCAAGGACGTCTGCCCGGCGGGACAGACCGGCAAACCCATGTGTGATGCCAGTTCCTGCACCGTTAAGCTGGACAGTTGCAAGGGTGGGGATTCCAACGAACAAGAGTATTGCGATGGGAATGTCTATACACTCTGCATAGATGGCGAATGTACCACCGAAGACTGTGCTGCCACAGGGAAACAATGTAATCCCGAAAAGCCGGGATGTGTTTTGGTGGATGAGTATCAATGTCAGGATAATATCCTGAACTGGAAATCCGGCGGCGAATCTGTCCAGATTAATTGCTCAGCATTGGGGGCGTTGTGTGATGAATCAAAGGGAGACTGTGTCTCTTCGCCGTTTACATGCGATGGCTCGACGATCAAGCTCACGGGCAAGACGTTTTCGTACGATTGTAAAGAAAACGCCAAATCCGAAGACAGCAAGAATAAAATTGCATGCGCAGAAGGAATTGGCTGTTCGGATATTTACTGCGATGGCGAAAAACTCATGCTGTGCGACAGCACGGGGTGCATGCTTTACGATGACTGTTCACTGGCAGGGGCTCATTGTTCTGCCAAAGCTGCCAGCTGCGTTTGTGATTCATTCGTTTCGAAGTGCATACAGCGCGATGGGGCGACCTATCATGTGATGTGCGATGAAAGTGAATATGTAGAGACCAAATGCAAGTCCGATGAGATATGCAGTACGGATGGCGGATGCGAGGGAAAATCCTTTGAACCCAACAAATGCGGCAATGGAATTGTCGAAAAGAATAACAAAGAAGTCTGTGATTTTGTCGATGGTTCGGCCATTTGGGGCATTCTGGAGCCGACGTGCAATTATTACGATAAGGACAAAGTCTTTGTTTCGGGAGCACCTGCCTGCCATAAGACCAAATGCACAGTCGATGTCGCTGGCTGCAATGAGGCAACGGATGCCGATTACAATCAAGTCAAATCCTGGAGCATTTCGAGTTCGAGCGAGTTTGACGCGATAAAAAGTGATAAGAGTGTCAGTATCCACAACGTCGATAACAGTGGTTTCGAATCCAAATTTGCGACAGATGGCTGGCAGCTCAGCCCGTGGCCGACGGATACAAAGGCGAATTTCGATGCTTATGTTCAGTTTACAGCGGGTGCTGTTTCCAATAATACGGTCAGGATATCGCTCAATATCAAGCGCAGCTCAAAAGGTCCTAAAAAGATTCAGCTGCAGTATTTGGATGGTTCGACTGTTTTGGGGACTTCGTCCGAATATGAATTGACAGAATCCTACAAGACACTGAATATTGTCTATAAGACAAGCAAATCCCTGAGCAATTTCTCGTTCAAGCTGACGGGGTATAACGGTGGTAAGGGAGTGCTGACGCTGAACAAGGTCGAAGTCAAATCGGTGAATGCCATTTAAGAAACTATTCCGGGGTCCGGGGCAGAGCCCCGGCTGAATAGTTACGATTTTATGTAACAATTCAATCCTATGTTTGACTTCTTTTATGAATGCGCAATTAGACACGTGAAATATAAGAAAACGTAATGGTTTCATTCGGAATGTGGGAGGGGCCCCATTTCGCATTGGTTTGTAAAAACGTTAGTATTTATCAATTAAAATATTGTGGGTTCCAAGGGCATCATGCCCTTGGCGGGGTTCGGGGCAGAGCCCCGGCTGAGTCGTAACGATTTAATCATTTTTTTTCGCATAAAATAGGCGAAATCCTCATGCGGATCGGGTAAACTCCATCGGGCATTTTTGTCCTAGTGTATGGATGATCCGATATGAAAAGAAATTGGTCTTTATTCGTTTGCCTTGCCGCACTGTGCATTTGTGGATGCAGCAGTGAATCGGACGATTTTGGGTTTTCGATTTATGCGGACCCCGTGCGTACCCATGCCCCGGGGGATATTCGTTTTGAACTCACCCGGGATGACGGCAATCCCGTCAATGTGTGCACGGGAAACTGGGATTTTGGGGATGGCATTTCCCTGAGCGGCGATTACGAAGCAACCCATCTCTACCGCAATGCCGGTAAATACAAAGTCAATGTCGTTCTCGATTGCAGCGGTATGAAAGGCCATGCTTCGACGGATGTCGAGGTCTATGGGACGGTCGATTTGTCCTTGTCTTCGCTCGATGCCAGGCCTCTCGATTTGAGTTCAGACGGGACTTTAAACGTGTCATTCCAGGTGGCCAATCTGGCGAACGAAGCACTCCGGGTGCCAGCCTATGTCGATATTTATCTATCTCAGTCGGCATCTGAAACGGCTTATAAAGAGGCCGGTACT
>JAGACY010000114.1 GCA_017613855.1 Pseudomonadota bacterium | reverse complement strand
GCTGTAACCCTGCTCAATCAGAAAATTGCCATTTTAGCCCCGGCGTTGCCGGGGGCTACTCGCCAAAAGCCCTCCGGGCTTTTTGGAAAACGACATGCCAAAGTTAAATGCTGTAACCCTGCTCAATCAGAAAATTGCCATTTTAGCCCCGGCGTTGCCGGGGGCTACTCGCCGAAAGCCCTCCGGGCTTTTGGAAAACGACATGCCAAAGTTAAATGCTGTAGCCCTGCTCAGTTCTGAGTTTTTCCTTGTCACTTTGTTTCAACTGTGTCATATCCACCAAGGCTCATGCACTCTCATTTGCGGCCAGTTTTTACCTTGGGATTTCGTCCTAACAACCTTATAAGTTCAATATGTCCAATCCAAAAGTAGCTCTTTTCAGCACACAGTTCTGTCCCTATTCGCAGACCTTTATCTGGGACGAAGTAACGTCACATAAACGATACGATATTGACGTATACACACTTCATAGATGTTATCCTGACCGTTTTCCCTATGATCGAGTCTTTACCCTCGACGAAAAGCCGCTTCAAAAATTGCTTTGCCAAACGCTGCTCTATGCCCCCGAGCGAGCAAAACAAATTGCAGAAAACCATTATTCTTTGATTGCGGCACATTTCGGGCCCGGATCCATCTATGCACTCCCGTATGCACAGCGTTTTCATTTGCCGTTGGTTGTAACATTTCACGGATACGACGTTCCTCTGCTCTGGAACAACCGCAAATGGAATCCTTCATTCTGGAGATACTGGGCGCTCTCTCCATGGATGCTCCGCAGAGTCGACCGATTCCTGGCAGCAAGCGATGAATTGCACAATATGCTCATTGACATTGGTGCGCCTGAAGAAAAAATATTTACATGGCGCCTGGGAATTCGCATTCCCGATATTTCAACGATTAAACAGCCTTCTGTCGACAACATTCCTCAAATCCGCAATTTGATTCAAATCGGGCGTTTTGTCGAAAAAAAAGGTTATATGTATACACTTCGGGCACTCAATATTCTCAAAAAGAAATATCTCGCCGAGGGAAAAGAGTTCAATATTCAGCTCACATGTATCGGCGATGGGGAATGCAAATCCGAATGTGTCCAATACGTCCAAAAAAACGGATTGGAGAATCACGTCCGTTTTGTGAACAATCTGCCCCAGAGCGAAGTCTTTCGTGAAATTGAGAACTCCGAAATATTGTTATGTCCGAGCATCGTAGCCCGTAACGGCGACCGCGAATCCGGTATTCTCGTAGCCAAAGAAGCTGCAGCCCGATGTGTCCCGGTCATCGGAACATTTCACGGTGGGATTCCCGATATCATCGATAACGGGAAAACTGGCTTTATTGTTCAGGAGCGTGATGCCCAGGCGATTGCGGACAAAATTGATCTGATTCTATCCAATGCACAGCTCAAATGTGATCTTGGAATGGCCGCCCGCAAAAAAATGGAAAACGAATACAGGTACGAAGACCGAATCGATGAGCTCGAAAAGCACTATGACGAGGTCATTGAACAATTTATATAGCATTTATTCTGTCTGCCGAAATCTGTAGACTCATTTACATGTGTTAACTCCACATCAATCCCCCAACAAGAAAATGCCAAAAGTTACTGTTATCACAAGTGTTTATAACGTCGAAAAGTACCTGGAACGTTATATTGAATCCATCAAAGCACAGACCTTCAAAGATTTCATTATTTATTTTATGAACGATGGTACCAAAGATCATTCTTTTGATGTCATCAAAGAAAAGATTCCAGATGACATCCCATATCAATATATACACGTAAACAGCAAGGAAGAGGTCTTTCGTTCAAATGTTCCGGAAAAACTCGAAGAAGCCATGAATTATGGAGCCTATTCGACTAGAAAGACTGCGTTGCAATTGCTTGAGACGGAGTATTTTATTTTTATCGATCCCGATGACTGGGTAGATCCTGATTATCTTAATTGTTTAATTACAGAAGCTGAGCGTTCCAATGCTGATTTAACAAAAGCCGAGCTCTGCAGAGAATATGACAATGGCAAAATTGTAAAAGCGCCGAGGAATCCTGCGATTCGCACTGACATACAAAAAGGATTTCCAATATCAAGGAAATGCTGCGGCAGCCAGGCAATTACCATACTATATAAAACCGATTTCGTTCAAAAAAATAACATTACATTTAAAGAACGGCGGGATGGTTTTGAACATGATTCGGACGACATATTCCTGCTCGAATGTCTGCTTCATCAACCGACAATCGCTTTTTGTGACGACACCTGGTATCACTACTATCAAAGGGCAACCAGTGCCGTTCATACGATAGATTTTAAACGCTACAATTCAACTGTTAAAGCAAGATATATTGAAATAGAACTTCTGAATAACGCTCTGAAACAGAACACACTCCCCCCAAAACACTATGCCATTACTGCGCGACGCATTATATGGGAACTTGCCAAACATTATAGAATATATATAAAAGCTGATGGCTTTGACAAAAAATACTATTTCGAAGAATGTTCAAAAATTATTCATCTGCTGCAGTTTAATGAATATCTTTCCCCAAATGCACTTGGCTTTTTAAATTCACTTCTCAAGAATGATTTCAAAAAAGCGCATTTTCTCATGACAAATACCGGATGCATTCTGCTGGATAAACTGCGCCTGCTTCCTTACGGAATATAGTTAGATTTGTAAATAGGTTGGGGAGCACATCATACTAATCATGATTACAAAGGGCTCAGCCTGTACGCCCCCAATGTAACGCGCAGCATGTTGCCAATTGCTGTGTTTGCATGCATTCAAATCCGCTATAATCTACATCCAAATGCACATCACACGCATTATCGCCGGGAATCCGCGTAATGATCAAATCGGTCAGCTTTGACCACAAAGCTTCATAGAGCGATTTCCCGCCGCATACATAGAGGATATCGCTTTGCACAAATCCCCATTCGACGAGTGCTGCGACATCCGCCGAAGCAAAAAAAGGTAAATCAAATTGCCGTGCCCCAAATCGTTCCGGATGATGCGTCCACACACCACACGGTCGCCCAGGCAATGGCCTGCTGCCCCACGATTCGAACGTTCTGCGTCCCACAACGATCGGATGTCCCATCGTCTGTGCTTTAAAAAAAGCCCGATCTTCGGGACAATCCCAGGGAATCCGGCCATCTTTGCCAATGCCGCCGGCTTCGTCGATCGCCGCAATCATCACCAGATGGCGGCCCGCTTTTAAATCGAATGGTTCCACATGCGCTCCTTATCCCCACCATTCGGCACGCGCCGATGGTATGCGGTATTTTTCATGGTATAAATTCGGATCGAACCGGTCATTCCCCATTTTTCACCCCACGTCGTCGCCAAGGTCATTTTCTTCGCATTTTGCCTCGAGCACAGCGATGGCTTTGCCATCGATAAACAGCAGATAATCGGCTTCATGATTGCCGATCATGAGTGCCTCTTTGACCGCAGCTGCGCAGCCGGACACATAATCCTCGCGGGACACGACTTTCCACCCAGCCCTTGTCAGCTGTTTATCAATAGCCATCCTCGCTTTTTCCTCCGGATGCAGCATGAATCTAGCTCCTGGTCATTCGCCGCACCACGCCGGCGGCATACAAATATCAATGTACCTTGTGCATGTGCGTATGTCGAGGGCTTATCTTGAATACCGGCATTGAATCCCAAAACAGCGCCGCCCGCGTATTGCCGGTAATTTACCGGCAATAGCGAGCGGCACGGCGACGTATTTGCACTACGTGCAAATAGACGCCGGATACACACAAACAACATTTTGTGATATAAGCTACAACGAACGGCGCTAACGTTCTATTCACCCTGCCCGCTGCGCCATTCATTACACAATGTACGTTGACAAAAGGCTGATTATATCCCTATGAATCATTTAAGACTAAGAACGCTTTATCTCCCAGTACTCGCCATTTTAGTCAATAGCACATGGAGTTTCGAAGCCCAGGCGGATCCCATCGACTGCAGCAAAGCCAACTCTCTGGATGAATGCAGAAAAGTATGCGATGAATATGAACCACCCGAAATCGACTTTACACCGCCTTTCTCGCGATTTGTAAAAAAATATCAAGATTGCCTCAAAAAAGCCTACAGTACATATCATTACCCCAAATACTGGTTTAGTGAGTATAAACAGACGGATCGATATCGCGCCATGTTTCTCAAGAATTTGTTTGATCCGGCTGTTTCGGAATCCAGATTTTCCTCATGC
>JAGACY010000113.1 GCA_017613855.1 Pseudomonadota bacterium | reverse complement strand
TGGAGATTTTGTTCGCAAAAGATTGCAATTCTGGCTTGGAGCTTAGAGCTTGGAGCTTAGAGAAAGGATTAGCCACTCAAAGCTCAAAGCTCAAAGCTCAAAGCAATGAAAAGCCGAAACCTAAAGAATTTGGCATATCCACGGTGGTTAAACATAGCCTTTAGTTTTGCATTCCAATTGCGCATTGCGAATTGCGCATTGCGAATTAAAAACGGCGAAGGCCGTTAGGCCTGAGCAAATCCGTTTGTTTAAAAGCTTTTTTCATGTACCTATAAGGATATCACCATGAAAATATACGAAAATGAACCGCTTGCATCCCATACGACCATGGCCATTGGCGGTAGAGCAAAGAAATTTGTCGAAGCCGAATCCGCTCAGGATCTCATCGATGCCCTGGCACTCGCCCATGGTGAATCCATGCCGATTTTTATCCTCGGTGCCGGAAGCAATACGCTCATCAATGATAACGGCTTTAATGGATATGTCATTCATCCCGTATTTAAGCAGGTCGAGTGGATGCCCCAGGCAGATGGCACGATGCTCGTGCGCATCGATGCCGGTGCCGATTTCGATGATGTCGTGGCCGAATCCTGCCAGAAAAATCTCGGCGGTATCGAGTCGCTCAGCGGCATACCCGGGTCGGCAGGCGGCAGCCTCGTGCAGAATATCGGCGCTTATGGCCAGGAAATTTCCGAGTCCTTTGTCAGTGCACAGGCCGTTCATATCGATGATTTATCGACACTTGAACTGCATCCCCACAACCTTGCGTTTGCCTATCGCCAAACCGCACTCAAAGTTGCCGACAATCCCTTTATCGTAACTTCGATTACTCTGCGGTTAAGCCCATTTGATGCCGATGCTGCCGCTTCGCGCTGCGAAAAACACGGGTTCAAGCGCATTGCCATGAACAAGCCCAAAACCGCTTCAGACCTTAGAAAAGTCGTCCTCGAAACCCGCAAATCCAAGGCCATGTGTTACGACAAAAATGATTACAATACCCATGGCGTTGGCAGTTTCTTTGTCAATCCCGTCGTTTCGGGCGTCGATGCACAACGTCTCAATGCAGCCAGCATCATCAAAAATCACAAGCCCATGCCGAGCTTTCCGACCGAAGACGGCAAAACCAAGCTGTCTGCTGCATGGCTCATCGAACAGGCCGGTTACAACAAAGGCTACTGCTTTAAAGGCGCATCCCTGAGCGAATATCACTGTCTCGCCATTGTCAACCGCCAGAATGCGACATGCGAGGAAATCATCGATTTTGCCAAAGATATTACCAAGCGCGTCTACCTTCAATTCCGCATTCAGCTTCATCCCGAAGTGGTCTACCTTACGCCTCAGGGCATCGAGCCCATTCCGGGCATTTCCCCCGAAGAAGCCGAAGTCACCGGCGCTCCGCTCAGACCCAATCCGCTGTTTTTGTAATTACGCTCAGTTTTCATCCTAAAGCTAAAAGACTGACAATTGCATAATGCGCAATGCGAAATGCGCAATGCGCAATTGAATTTGCACCCCACAAATATAATTCTGAAGCTAAAACGACTTCAATTCTTTAGAAAAACCTTGAGAATGTCTGAATAATTCCGAATTCCGAATTCCGAATTCCGAATTTAATCATAATTCCCCATCCCGAATTGATCATGCATACCCCAAAACTACTACTCATCCCTCTTGCGTTGCTCACCGGCTGTGCCACGACTTCCCAGCAGGTCGCTAAACCCACCATAATCGTCGAAACGCCGGTGCAAACACAGCAAACAGACGAACAGGGGCAAGAGCCATCCCAACCCAAAGGTCTGCAAATTGCCAATGTCCAGCCCATTGCCAATCGCGTAGAATGGCCCGAAATGCCGACAGATCCTGCCGTTACCTCGAATTATCGCATCGAAAGCGGCGTCGAAGACATGGTCTGGGTCGAAGGGAAAGGCTATTTTAAAGGATCATTGCAGGAAGTTTACGACGATCTCACCAATCCAATGGTGATCGGCCCCATTCACATGACCAAGGATATTGTTCAGGATCAGTTGGAAAAATCTGACCAGCTCACGACTTACGTCATGCATGTCAAAGTCAAATATATCCTCACCGTCGAATTTGACTTGTCTGCGACACTCGAGCCCCTCTACGAAGGCGATACCCAGGTGGGCTGGATATATCAAAATGAAAAATCCTCCGGTTCCAGCCTGCTTAGCGTCATTTCGACCTATCTGGTCGTTAAAGCACTCGACAATGGCTGGTTCAGCGTCGAATTTCTCAGTCTTAACAAAGCGGCACAAAATAAGGAATCCGAGTCCAGAGGACATCTTGAGACGCTCTTCTCCTATTGGGAAGAAGCCTCAAAAACCCGATAAGTCTGTTTATTCACCCGAGAGCGGTTGATCAACTTCAGATGTGAGGCTAAACATGAGAAAACATGCTTTTGTATGGATTTTTTTAGCGGCCATGACCGTTTCAGCCTGCACAGAAAATGCAGTTGCCATTCCTTATGATCAAACGCCTCCCGATGATACCTGCACCGGCGATAATTGCCCATGCACAGGGGATGACTGCAATACTCCCGAGTGTTCCTTACGAAATCCATGTGCCGATCCAAACAAAACATGCAACGAAAACGGCGTATGCGTCGACAAAGACGTGCCGCCCGAGTGTTCTGCACAAAAGCCATGTGCCGATCCAAACAAAACATGCAATGACTATGGTGTATGCGTCACCAAAGACGTCGAGCCGGAATGTTCCCCTCAAAAGCCATGTGCCGATCCAAACAAGGAATGCAATGAGTATGGCGTATGCGTTGAAAAAGGCGTCGAGCCGGAGTGTTCACCTCAAAACCCGTGTGCCGCTCCAAACAAGGAATGCAATGCTTACGGAGTTTGTGTCGACAAAGATGTTTTGCCGGAATGTTCTGCACAAACCCCGTGTGCCGATCCGAACAAGGAATGCAACGAAAACGGTGTATGCGTAGACAAAGATGTGACGCCGGAATGCTCTGCCCAAACCCCGTGTGCCGACCCGAACAAGGAATGCAATGCTTATGGAGTTTGTGTCGACAAACCTCAGGATCCCGTATGTGTTGGGGAGGATTGTCCATGTACCGGCGACAATTGCAGCACAGAACAACTCCCCGAAGCAGAAGCAGACTTGCTGGATGTCGTATTCCTGAAAGACGGGACTGCCAAAGACGTTTCCAAGTCCAATTTAACAGTACAATACAAAGGAACAAAAGCGACCGCCTCTTACGACGAGACTCTAAAGAGGTATGTTGCGCATTTCTCCAATGCCATGGGTGAAATGGCGACTGAGTATTACCGTATCGATTATAGCGATAATCAGGATTTCAAGAACAAAATCGCCGATGGTCACAGCCTTGAGTCCGTCTTTTGTATGAATGCCGTGAACGATGGCTCCAGACAATCCAAACCGTTTTCATCACATGATGCTGGCGGAACCGGGCTCATGATGGGTATGAACAGCGATCAGGGAGGAAAAGGCATGACCTTCCTGCCCCACGTAGGCGGCAACTATATTTGGGCAACAAGTGGCATTACCCCCAAGGTAGGCAACTGTTATCATGTCATAGGAACCTGGAATAAAGAAAAGGGCAAAGCTTCTGTTTATATCAATGGAAAACTGAGAAATACCGTTCCGGCAGCCGGCGACTTTAAACTTGGGAATGCGCCGTGGTTTGGTATTGGAGGAGATCCTACCGTCGATAAGGGTGCCGAGCTGGCATTTAATGGAGATGTTGCCATTGCCCGAATTTACAGCGATCCATTGAGCGCTGCACAAGTTGAGGAATTGTACAATCGCACCAACCTCGCCACACTCGCTCCATACTATAATCCAGAAACGAGAAACAAAACCGCCTTCCGTCTTTCCTCTATCAGCGATGAAGCCATGTCCAGCGGCAAAACATGGTACAAAGTTTTTGCGCCTTATACCGATCAATACACATTAAACTGCCCTGAAGCATATCAACTAGAAGTCTGGGATTCCGAGGGAAATCTGCTGGCCAGTGGTTCATCTTCACTCAAAGTGACTCTCAATAAAAATGAGCAGGTTTACATCAACATCACGACAACTCCCTCAAAAGCATTTTTGCTCGAAGTTACGCCAACCGATCACTCGATTGAGTTGCCCTTCGAGATTAATACCACTGTCGATCCTGCTTCATTCTCAGTCAATGCATCTTCTTCTGTCGATCCGCTAAAACCTGCAGAGCTCAAATATACCAAGCGCACTTCACCACGTGCCATGTACGTCTATTCAAACAGCCCAGAAACACTGAGCGTCAGAAATATCAATACCTGCCTGACATCCAACGATATTACAGACAAAGATGTTTTCTTTACCTTCGAACATAATGATGGCAAAGCATCCGGCAATCCTGATTTCTATTATGGCTACCGCGTAACCAACACCGGCTCAGATGATTTATATATCACAGTAAAAAATCTCGGCTTGCAAACCGGCGGCAAAGGCACCTGGCTCGGCGAAGATGAATGGATAAAATTTTATAATATTAGTTTCCGAACGGATGTCATGACCCAAGATGAATTGAAAACGTTTAATGATTATTTCGGTTTTTCAAATCAATATAATTCAGAAAATCGAAAACCGATTACTTATCGCATTCCTGCCGGAAAATATATTTATGTTATGGGCGGCATGCCCGTCGACAGCGAAAATATTTACAAAAATATCAATGTATTTTCGAGTGCAGGTAAAAAAGCGCCTCACAGCTGCAGCAATGGTGCAGTAATGTTTTCCACTTATGGCAGCAAAGCCAAAGGTGAATTTGTTGTCTATAATGATGTAAACAAATTGAATAATTCTATTAAATCATCGCCTCAAAACGGATATGACATGGGCGAGGATGATACAGGACATGTGACCATCGGCCATATTGGATATGATGATTTTTATGGTGTCGTCGATGCCGATTTGGTCTGGACATTCAACGATGCTACACCATCTGGTGATCTTCCTGTCCATTATTCAAATCCATATTACTTAAAGAATAAAAATGAAACAGGCACTCCATTTGATGCCATTCCTGCAAGTTCATTTACAACCCAAAATTATGATGGGGTTACTACCTGGCAAACCCATATTACACCGAACAGTTGTGATAGCGTCGGCACCGATATGGTCGATTTTCATACCATCCGAAATGATACAAAAGCGAGTATTGTTGCAGACTACAAACATTACGACAAAACAGGAAAAGCAATCAGTATCGGCAATTGGATGACCGATTATATCGACACCATTACATTGGTCAATCAGGGAAACAAAGAACGCACCTTTACCTATAAGCTAAAACCACATGGTGCCATTGTTGCTTTCGTTCGTGACGAAAACGGTTTCATCAGTGATACCTATAGCCCAAGGTATGCGATAGACTACTATGCAACAGGTTATACTCACATTGTACATCCCTTTGAATACTCTGTGAAAGTACCCGCACACAGCGTCAAGCAGTTTTCGGTGAACTACAATCTCTTGGCGAATTCCTATGGAACAATCGATCACAGTGCAAGACTGGAATAGTTTTGGCTCTGTATGATGAGAGTGTTGATAAGCCTAGAGATTGGAGCTTAGAGATTGATGTCGCAAATTCACTCACACACACCTACATCAACCCACTCACAACCACACCCCAAAATACACTACCAGGTAACCCAAGGGTTACCGCTATCCCATTCCCACCCGCCGACCGACGCCCGAACCCAAATGCACTCGGTCTTGGCACACGACGTCCTTTCCGACCTGAACCGTCGTAAAAAAGAGCATCCCTGTGTGCCTGGCGTATACGACACTTCAGCATCCGTTCCTGCGTCCAGATAGCCTGATGCTGCAGACTGCCCCTCAGTTGGCCGTATATGATGTCGGGGACAATTCAGTCTTTAGACAAATCCGGATGTAAACATACCTCACCTCATTTTTGCAGGAAGGCCCATTCCTTCCTTATTAATAATGCCATTGAGAATGAGATTGTTACATCTGGGCATGCATTTTTTTTGAAGTTTGGAATTTACCAGAGATATGCCAAGAGGGGCGTTGCGGGGTAGGCGCACCGTTCACTGAACGGTGCGAATACCCCGCATCGGGGGTAGGCGCGTATTTGCGCAGCAAATAGCGCCGTAGGGGGCTTGGCCCCCTCACAAAAAAATTGTCACTGACAGCAAGTACACCACTGAGGCAGAGTCTTTCCCCGTTTTCGAACAAAACTTGCATTTCAATTTGACAAAATACATGCTGTGCCTATATCTTTTCGGCCTTTTATGCCCCGGATTAAACGGGGCAAAGGCTTTTGTTTCTGACAATTCTTATTACACCCAGCAGTGCATATCTATTGCGGTATTTGGGAGAAAAATATGAGCATAGGCGGTTTTTTTAAGCGCATTTTCGGCACCAGTCATGAGCGCATGATGCGCAAACTCCATCCCATTGTGGTTCGAATCAATGATTGGGAACCGGAAATTTCGGCTTTAAGCGACGAAGATTTACAGGCTCAAACACCGAAATTCAAAGAAATGCTTGCCAATGGTGCATCTCTCGACGATATCCTGCCCGAAGCTTTTGCTACAGTCCGTGAGGCAAGCAAGCGCGTACTGAACATGCGCCATTACGATGTACAGATGATCGGCGGCATTGTTCTGCACCGTGGTATGATTTCAGAAATGAAAACGGGCGAAGGTAAAACCCTCGTTGCTACATCGGCCATGTATTTAAATGCCCTCGAAGGCAAAGGCGCCCACCTCGTCACCGTCAACGATTATCTGGCAAGCCGTGACGCCGACTGGATGGGACAAATCTACAAGTTCCTCGGTCTGTCTGTCGGTAAAATACTCGCCGATATGGAAAATGACGAACGCCGCAAATCCTACAACTGCGACATTACATACGGAACGAACAACGAATTTGGGTTCGATTATCTGCGTGACAACATGAAATATCAGCTCTCTGACTACGTTCAGAGAGGCCACCATTATGCCATCGTCGACGAGGTTGACTCCATTCTCATTGACGAAGCCAGAACGCCGCTCATTATTTCCGGCCAGATGGAACAGGATCTCAACCTTTACAAAGAGATCAACAAACTCGTCCCATTCCTCAAGCGCGATGAAGACTACTCGGTCGATGAAAAAGCCCAGAGCGTTGCCCTGAACGAATCGGGTATTGAAAAACTCGAAAAGCACCTCAAAATCGAAAACATTTACGATCCCAAATACATCGAGTATCTGCACCATGTGAACAAGGCTTTGCAGGCACATACGCTCTACAAGCTCGACCAGAACTACGTCATTGAGAATGGCAAGATCGTCATTATCGATGACTTTACTGGACGTATGATGCACGGCCGCCGATGGTCTGACGGTCTGCACCAGGCCATCGAAGCCAAAGAAGGCGTCGAAATTCAGGCAGAAAGCCAGACGCTGGCGACGATTACCTTCCAGAATTACTTCCGCATGTACAAAAAACTCGCGGGTATGACGGGTACAGCAGATACCGAAGCAGAAGAGTTCAAGAAGATTTACAAACTCGATGTCGTCTGCATTCCCACGGCCAAGAAGATCATCCGAAAAGACTATCAGGATGTCATTTACTTTAATGAAAAAGCCAAGATTGAGGCAATTGCCAAACAGATTCAGGAATGCCACCAAAAAGGCCAGCCCATCCTCGTAGGTACGGTCAGCGTAGAAAAGAGCGAGGTTTTTAGCGATGCCATTTCGAAACTCGGCATTGCCCACAATGTTTTGAATGCCAAGAATCACAAGCGCGAAGCAGAGATTATCGCACAGGCCGGACGCGAAGGTGCCGTCACGATTGCAACCAACATGGCAGGTCGTGGTACCGACATTCTGCTCGGCGGCAATCCCGAATTTCTGGCGATCCAGGAAGTTGGCAGCAAAGATGATCCCAAATACCCGGCAGTCCTGGAGAAATATAAAGTCCAGTGTGCAGCCGAAAAAGAAAGAGTCCAGGCCGCTGGCGGACTTTTCATTCTCGGTACCGAGCGCCACGAATCACGCCGCATCGACAATCAGCTGCGCGGTCGTGCCGGTCGTCAGGGTGACCCGGGTGCAAGCCGTTTCTTCCTCTCTCTCGATGATGATTTGCTGCGCATCTTCGGTGGCGAGGAACTCAAAAACCGCATGGCCATGTTCGGCATGGATAAACAAGCCGATATTCCTATCGAAGCCGGCATTGTTTCCCGATCAATTGAAACAGCACAAAAACGCGTCGAAGGCAGAAACTTCGATATTCGTAAGAATCTGCTCGAATACGACGATGTCATGAATGCCCAAAGAAAATCGATCTACGAACTTCGCAGCACCATCCTCATCGGTGAGGATCTCGAAAATGTTGTGCTCGATTCATTCGAAGATGTCATTCACGACATGGCAGACGAGTTCATGCCGCCCGAACAGGCCTACGAAGACTGGAACATGGAAGGTTTGCTCAAGTCACTCGACGGTATTTTCGGATACCGCTTTGATATCGATGTTTCAGGGATCGGACGTGGTGATCGCGCAGCCCGCATCCAACTTGTCTGGGATGAGGTCGAAAAGCATTACAATAAACAGGTCGAAAAATTTAATGGAATCGTCAGTGAATTCGAGAAGAATCTGGGCGACGACAGTCCTTATAAAGGTCAAACCGGTACAGAGCTTTTGATGGAACTCGCACAGAATTACTATCTCAGAGAGATTGACCATTTCTGGCGCGCACATTTGACCACCATGACCAGTTTGAGAGAGTCCATCTCGCTGCGTGGTTATGCTCAAAAAGATCCCAAACAGGAATACAAGCGCGAAGCATACACGCTGTTCGAAAAGATGATGCACAACATCAAAGTCCGCATGATGACTCAGGTATGCCGAGTTCAGGCCGAAGTCCCCGATTTCTCGCGCATGAAGGCCAATCGCGAGCAAATGCGCGCCATGCAAAAGAATGCATCGCAAAGTGCACCGCGAAGCGAAGCACCCAGACAAAGTCTGCCGCAATCGGATGCCGCACAGGTCAACGATTTGCGTGCTCTGATGTCTCAAATGATGAAGAAGCCGGAAAAACAGCCCGAAACGCCCAAAAAAGCGATGTCGATGGCCGAATTAATGGCGATCTCATCTCAGCCTAAGAAACAGGATGAACCTGCAAAACAGCAGGAGCCCAAAAAAGCCCTCTCTATGGCAGAATTGCTCGGGATTTCGTCTCAACCCAAAAAAGAGGAAGAGCCGGTCAAACGTGAAGAGCCCAAAAAAGCATTGTCCATGCTGGAGCTCATGAGTGGAATGCTGGGAGGAAATGACAAAAATTCCGAAGAACAGCCCGAAAACGCCGAGACAGAGGATGCACCACAGCCCAAAGAGGAACCTCGCAAAGCCATGTCTATGGCCGATTTGATGCCGGTGTCTATTCAGAAAGCCATGCTCGAAGCCAGAGAAGCACAGCGTAAAATGGCCGAACGCATGCAGGCAGAAGCACTCGATGAGGAACAAGAGGAAACAGAATCAAACGCACCTGTTGCCTCAAATACCGGTTCCGAAGCCGATGCAAAACCGGAAGAAAATCCCGAACTTCCCAAAACAGTGGAAATTCCCAACTTCGAAGATACCTCGAACGACATGGCCTCCTTGTTCGGAAAAACCGAAAGCAAACCGCACAAACCCGCTGAAACTGTCGATTCGATTCTCAATGCGATCCACGATATTGCCGCAAAAGATACACCGGCAGATGAAGTCAATGCAGAGCATTCCGGCAGCATTCTGGATTCTTCCATCAATGATCTGCTGGGAGGCAGCGGCAGCTTTGATTTCAGCAACCTGGATGATGATTTCGGAAAACTCGCCAGCAGTGATGATCAGAATGATTCGGGTGAGCTCGATTTATCCAGCCTGCTGGGCGGCATCAACAAAGACAAAGGAGATGATCCTTTCCCCGGTTTGTAAGCGCTGTTCACGCATTCAGGGGGCCGTCACCCATCTGTGTCTGTGCCCCCTATGCTCTCCTGGCATAATGCCTCAGACAAAATCACACATTCCCCGAAAATACGCGTCTCGCCGGACCAATCAATCTCGGATGTTCTGACGAATCGCTGGGGACTTTGACCTTTAAAATACCGCCAGGGGCATGAATTTCGATGGTTTTACCACTTAATCCATGATGATGGGCATAAGCTGTGGCCGCGGCCACACATCCCGTACCACAGGCCAAAGTTGCCCCGGCACCGCGTTCATACACCGTAAAATCGAGTGTTTTTTCGTCAAGTGCATGAATGAACTCGATATTGCAGCGATCCGGGAATGTCTCATGATTGGAAAGATATTCACCCGCAATTTGCAGGGCCTCACGCGGATCTTCGTCGATTTCGAAGACGGCATGCGGATTGCCGACATCGACGCACTGACCGCGCCATAAGCGATCAAACTGCACGATTTCGCAGATTCGACCGAGTACGGCTCTCTGCAGAATCACTTCGATTTGCCAATGATCATCCTGAATATCCAGACACTTCACTTGCTGCAGTCCGCCGAGAGTTCCGATTCTGAGTGTACGATCTGCCGATATGTTATCGCATTCGTAAATATGGCGCGCCACACATCGAATGCCATTACCGCACATGGCGGCAACCGAACCATCCGAATTGATGACATGCATAGCCGCATCCATAGGAATTTCTTCGAGACCGGATATCGTCTGCGTAATTACGAGAATGCCGTCCGCACCAATGCCAAAATGGCGATCGCAAAGCCGACTGGCATTGCGCTGGCAAAAAGCAAATGCCTGTGGTTCCCTGCGAGCATCCACAACAATAAAATCATTGCCTGCGGCTTCGTATTTGGTGAATTGCATGCCTTAATGATTCCTCCTGAAACAAAAGCGACTTATATGATGATATTTTTTTCATACGATGTCCAATGGTGATGCATTTTTTCAATTTGCACTTCTTTTGCCTTACGGCAATACGAACTGCTTGTGCCGTGCTATTGCCGTTGGCAATACGCACGGCATTTTTTTATGTCACAATGCTCAATTTAGGGTAAAAGTATTGCCGTTTTTTGGAGAGCTACTCCAAAACCGAAATCCGGAGTCCGATTTGAAAGAGAAAAAATACCTTAAAGAACCACAATCGCTCTTAAGCAAACTCCTGCTTAACGATAAATGCATTATGGCAGTGATCATCATCAATGCCATTGTCATCTTTCTGCAGGAAAGCGACGTCAATCATGTTGCGCTCGACATCATAGACATGGCATGCACGTTTGTTTTCATCGTCGAAATGATTGTCAAACACATATACAAAGGCGTCAAAGGCTACTGGACTTCACCACTCAATGCAATGGACGGCTTGTTGGTTATCGTTTCCCTGCCCTCTTTTATCACCTTCTTTTTCCCGGGAACCATGGCAAACCTCTCATTCCTGCTGGTTTTGCGAATTTTCAGGGTATTCCGCTTTTTCAGGCTGGTCAGGCTGTTCCCGAATTTTTCAACGATCGTCCAAAACTTCAGGCTGGCACTCCGAGAATCGTATGCAATCATGCTCATCATGCTGATTCTGATTACGACTTTCGCACTCATTGGGTGCTGTCTGTTTAAGGATGCTGCACCAGATTTCTTTGCAACGCCTTTGGATTCCATATACTCAACGTTCAGGCTTTTTACCATCGAAGGTTGGTATGACATTCCCGATGCCGTTGCTGCCGGAATGGACAATGTCATCTGGGAACACGTTGTCCGTGTCTATTTCTGCTCACTCCTCCTCATCGGCGGGATCATCGGCATGTCCCTCATTAACTCGATATTTGTCGATGCCATGGTGAGCGATAACAATGACGACCTTCAAAAACAACTTAATCGAGTCGAAGAAAAACTAGACAAACTACTCGCTGAAAAAGAAAAACATTCTAAGCAGGATTCCATGGAATAATTGTAATTATTCCCCCCCTGATGCTTGCATTTTTTCGAAGGTTTAAATCATTCGATAATGCATAATGCATAATTCATAATGCTGAATGACGATGCCCCCCAAAATAATCTAAACACTTTGAGTACTGCATCTCATTTTGCATTATGCATTCAGCATTATGTATTATAGAGTTTTTACCAATGAGAATCTGGGAAGCACCAGACGGCTGACTGCTTATGAATAATTCAGAATTCCTGTGTCCAATCATTGATATCACCCCCATTTTATGGTAAAATAAGAGTAGGATTGTATTTTAATGGAGGTGAATTATGGAACTTGCAAAATCAAAGAAAACGCTGGCATCTTCCAGTTTGACATCGAGTTTATCGCGTTCGTCAACGCCCAATCGATTGCTCCAGTCAATACAGGCCCGCACGGGAAATTCCAAACCTGCGGCTTCCTCTGGCGGTTCGAGCATTGTGAAGCAAAATGATCCCATTTGCACCGTCACAGTTACTTGCGGTGCGCTTAACGTCCGCGACGGAGCCAGTGTCGAAAGCCAGCGCATAGGCGGCGTGACACAGGGCAAACAGCTCAATGTGTACGAAGTTCAAAATGGATGGCTCAAAATCGGATATGGTACCGGTTTCGGATGGGTCTGTGCCAAATACACAACCTATCAGGAACCCACAACGACCGGAACTGAAACACCGGCACCGGCCGACCCCACGCCAACCGATCCACCACCGGCCGATCCCACACCCACGGATCCCGAACCCGAGCCCACAACACCCGAAAATCCATCTGTCGCGGTCGATCCTTCCGAAGTCGGCGATACCGGCAAGGATTATGGCACACTCAAAAAAGGCTCAAAAGGCGAAGGTGTCGTCGTTCTGCAGAAATACCTCAATAAGTATCTCGGGCATTACAGCCACCTGACACCGCTCGACACAGACGGCAGTTTCGGCTCACAAACATTCATTCGACTCTCCTATTACCAGTATTCCCGCAATATTCAGGGAAGTGGCGGCATTGACGTCGATGGTGTATGCGGCCCTGCATCCTGGAAAACACTCCGCTCAAGTGCACCTGAGGTTTACAACATCACCGAACCCAAATCCTGGTCATCCCTCAAATGCAACGGAAGCTACACGGGGACATCCATTAAAGGCGGTGGTACCATGCGCTCTGATGCGGC
Organism: Pseudomonadota bacterium; assembly: GCA_017613855.1. The sequence goes on along the minus strand of JAGACY010000113.1, from coordinate 343 downwards.
TGCAGCTTATGACAAAATGTATGATGCCGCCAAAGCAGACGGACATACGCTCAACACGTCGAGTACCTATCGCGGCATGACCAACAAGGAAACATCCATCGGTTCCAATGGCGGCGGCAATTCCGGACAAATCGAACTATTCGATGAGTGGGACGGCAACACCAAATATTGCGCCAAACCCGGACGAAGCAACCATCAAACCGGTATTGCTGCTGATATTTCCGGTCTTAAAAGAGAAAACGATACCTCGGACAAATTCAAATGGCTGCAGAACAATGCCAAAAAATTCGGCTTCAAGAATTATACTGCCGAATGCTGGCACTGGGATTACAAACCCAACGAG
>JAGACY010000112.1 GCA_017613855.1 Pseudomonadota bacterium | reverse complement strand
CGAATACGGATCCCGATCCGGGCGAAGATGTCACCTGTAAAGATGGCGTCATTGTTGGTACTTCTTCGATAGCGTCAGTCATTGATAATGTTTTGTACCGATGCGATGGCGACGCCTACGATTCCTATAAATGCAACGATGATTTCGTCGATGGATGCTATGGCAATGTGTATGTAGACTGTAAGCAGGGCCAGTTCTCACAGCATAAAAACTATACAAGCGATGGCCTTACATACGTTTGCCGTAAAGATAAGCTTGTACTCAACGATATCGCTTGCAAAAATAGCATCTTCACCGACTTTAATCAGCATTTCCTCGCCATTGGTGACATGCTGTATGTTTGTAACGACAGTCAAATCAGCAACGTTACCAGCCAATACAATTCGGCTTGCGAGGGTACCAAACGCTTCTATTATGATAGCGATGATGGTGTCTACAAAATGGATGATTGTGCCAATTCTGCCCACATCTGTGAAGAATATCAAAAGGGCAGCCTGACGTATGCTGCATGCGTGAATGAAAAGGATGTGACCGAAGGATGTGGTACCGCGAATCTTTATGGCAATTGTGACAAGAATGTTCTGGTAATTTGCTCAAGTGAGGACAAAAGCAAAGGTAAGACGCTGCGCATCAATTGCCGTGAACAGTCAATTTCGAAATCATGCATTCTGGTTGAAGACAACTATGGTTACGACTGCGCCACTGAGTGTGCCAATGGAAGAAATCACTACAACGATTTCGGAACATGCGAATCCAATATTCTTAAATATTGTACACAATCCGGCCAATATGCCGAAGCCGAATGCGACCAGTGCGGCTTTACCGGGTCATATTACGATTGTATATAATCTTGACATCATTGCGTGATGTGCTTTGAGGGGATGGCTCCATGAGCTGTCCCCTTTTTTATACCAGTGACGCCAGCAGCCCTTTGCAACCAGCCAGAATATCCTGATAGGCGCGCTCGAAATCGCCGCTGTACCACGGATCGGCGACATCCCGGCTTTTGCCCGCATACGACATCATCAAATGCACCTTGTCCATCCTGTCGCTGCCTACAATTCGCGATAGAATGCGCCAGTTGGATTGATCCATAATCACTACGATATCATAAGCATCGAATTCCGATACGGTAACTTTATGTGCACGATGATCGTCAAATGGTATGCGGTGTTCCTGCATTTTGCGCCTTGCCGGGGGATAGATGCCATTGCCCTCTTCCTCGTTGGAAACTGCAGCCGAATCAATGATAAAATCGTTTTCACGGCCGGCTTGCTGTACGAGGTCTTTCATGACAAACTCGGCCATTGGACTGCGGCAGATATTGCCATGACAGATAAATAGTATTTTATGCATTTATCCTCCTTTTCATAATGTGGGGCTACCGCCCCTACGGTTCTAACTCGCTACAGACGTGCGTTCGCACGTCGTTGTCGCTCGTTACGAACCTACCCCGACGCGGCTATCGCAAGCGATACGCCGCGTTATCTGCCAAATCCATGCGATTATATCCCATACGGCAGCAATCGAATCTTATCCAATACAACACATCCGCCGTTCGACATCAGAAAATGCGCTTTTCGATAGCGATGTTCTAGTAATGCATCGATAAATCCAATCAAGGAATGTGAAATTTCGTTTCCCCACTTCACTTTTTCGAGAATCTTTGTACATTCCGAAAAATAGTATGCGCGATCGAAATTATCGTATTTATTATAAATTCTGTAGTGTTTGGCGAGTTCCCAAAGAATGCGGCGAATGATAATGCCGTAGTGTTTCGGTGATAACGTGTGATTATCGAGTGCGCAATTGAGCAGATCAACTTCGATATCTCTCGCTTTTACCGTAGAATTGTAGCGCTTAAAATCGATGGTATGAACTGCGCTGGTCGCTCTCTGATAATAGTGATACCATGTATCATCGACAAAAGAAATGGTTGGCTGATGCAGCAGACATTCGAGCAAAAAGATATCATCGGCATCGTGTTCAAATCCATCGCGGCGTTCTTTGAATGTAATTTGATTCTGATGCACGAAATCGGTTCTGTATAGAATGGTAATCCACTGGCTGCCGCAGCACTTCCGTGAAATTGGCCAGTCCCGGCTGATATCATTTCGAATCGACGGATTTCTCGGACAATTGACGACTTTCCCGCCGTCATATTCCTTACAGATTTCGGCTTTGGTTAAATCTGAATGATTTTTGTCTGCGGCCTGAACCAGTTTTTCGAGATAATTCGCATCCACCCAGTCGTCGGGATCGATAAAGATAAAATACTCACTGTCCAGCTGGGTTAAAGCCGTTTTTCGTGTGGCATTCAGCCCGTGGTTCACGGCATCGTCCAGATTTTGCGGTGTATCCGAACGATAGATTTCTTCTTTGGCGTTTACGTGAATGTATTGATAGGCAATATCGCCCGATATCTTATCCCGGATAATATCGAAAGAATTGTCTTTTGTACCGTCGTTCATAAAGAAGACGACAAAATCCTTAAACGTTTGCGATTTGAGCGAATCGATAAACCGCTCGATATAGTCGGCAACTTGATAAATACTCGTGATGATTGTTATTTTGGGCATGTTGTGATTTCCGTTTGTATCCTGATTGTTAGTTGAACTGTGCAATCACTTCGTCATAATGTTTTTCGAGGGCATCGACGCGATCTTCGAGTCTGTATTCATTTTCCATTTTCTTGCGTGCAGCTGTTCCCAAATCACAGCGAAGCTGCGGGTTCGAAAGTATGCAGTCGATTCTTTCGGCAATGGCCTGAGCATCGCGTTCCTGTACGATAAATCCGGTTTTGCCGTCTTCGATGATATCGGGAATACCACCATGATAGGTGCCAATCACAGGAATACAGCGGGCTGCAGCTTCCTTGGCCACCAGAATACCCGATTCACGATCGCCATTTCTGGCGACTAGACTTGGGCAAAGCAATATTTCGGAATCCTGCATCTCGGCAAAGACTTCGTCCTGTGGCATGTTATCTACAAATCTGACGTTTTCTTCCAGATTGTGCGTTTGTGCATAGCGTTCACACTCAGGTTTGCATTCGCCATCACCAATGCAGGTGAGCAAAACGTTGAATTCCCTGCCAGCGGCTCGATACATATTTTTGAGAATATGCATGGCACGAAGTGAATAGATATAGCCCTTTTTCTCGACGAATCTGCCAACCTGAATGAGTTTGCGGGTTTGCGGCACAGTATCAGCGGATGGCTGTTTAATAGCCGACAATTCGGGAATACGTATGCCCAGGCGCCAGGTAAATACTTTTTCTTCGGGGGCGCCAATGTCTATCAGCATATTATGCAATTCCTCGCTGGCTGCCAGAAATCTGTCGACGCGATGTAACATCCAGGGCGAAAGTGCCCAATATCGCCAGTACTGTGGCTGAAGTTTTCTCAGATTCCACAAAAGCGGGACATCGTAACCATGAAACGTTACGATCAGCGGCAAGTGAAACCGCTGCGCATGCGGAAGCGCATAGAGACTGCCCGGGCCAAAGTGTGCCGCGATCAATGCATAATTATTGGCCGCGATATGCTTTGCACAGGTCGGAGAATACAACAGCGACTCACAAAAGAGTTTTTCTAGCGGATTCTGATCCAGGGTAAATACACGATCGTATGGAAATCGCTCGGGATAAAGCCTGTGCAATGTATATACATCGATATCATATCGCTTGTGGGAAGTGACTTCGTCCCACACAAAGGTTTGGGAATAGGCACAAAACTGTGTACTAAATAATGCGACTTTCGGATTGGACATCATTTTCACCTCATACTCGATCTAGCATCAGATTCTATCAGGTCAAAAACCTGATTATTCTTATATGATATGTAACAGCGTGACAAGCGGGAAAAAATGGTGGCGCGGCGTATGCAATAGCCGCGCGGCGCAAGCGTATTTCGCCGCAGGCGGAATAGCGGCGCCCCCATCATACATCATGATTTCCCGAATAGTTTGCGGATGGAGATTTTGAGTACAAATTTCGCGTATAAGCCGAGGGTAATCACGATCACGATGAGCTGAAGAATGAGGTGTGTCCAGTTCGTGAATGGCAGCATATCCCGGTAAATATACAATGGTATCGATGGCAGCGCGCCGATTAGAATATAACCAATGCCTGGTGTGATGTGCATGATGAGTTTGCTGATTTGGTTGTCGACAAAGCGTTTGCTGATTTCGTAGTGAACGCCGAGACAGATGAGGTGAAGGGCAATCCATGTGCATATCATGGCTTCGAGCGGGTAGGATTCAAATCGGAAAATCGCGCCGGTGCAAAGAACCAGAAATAGTATTGTTTCGAGAAGTTCTGTATAAATTGGCAAATCGGGACGACCGCATGCCCTGTAGAGATCCGGATAGGCCAGCATGATGGAACGGAGAAAAGACAGGGCGAGTACGAATGGTATGATGGGAATGGCTTCCATCCATTCGCTTTTGGGCATGAGGCCGAAGAT
>JAGACY010000111.1 GCA_017613855.1 Pseudomonadota bacterium | reverse complement strand
TGTACTTAAAAACTCGTTATATGTCAAGATATTTGTTCGGAAATGCCGCTTTTGGAGTTACTATTCAGCCGGGGCTCTGCCCCGGACCCCGCCAAGGGGCTGAGCCCCTTGGAACCCACAAAATTGAAAAAGATAAAAACAAACGTTTGCGTTAATCGGTGCGAAATGGGGCCCCTTCCCCATTTCGAATGAGTACTTTACGTTTTCATATGTTATACGCTTTCGAATGTCTTTTCTTACACAATACGCACCGGCATTTATCGGTTGCTCATGCTGCTTCCGTTAAAACCGTGAACGAGCAGGTCTTGGAGTGCATAGGATTTGGCTTCATGTTTTGCATTGAGGCAAATCACTTCCAACCCGGGGGAAAACTCGAACATGAACTGACGGCACATACCGCATGGTGAGCAAAAATCGGCTGTATTGGCAACAATGACAATGCGTTTAAAATCGCGGTGACCTTCGCTGACAGCTTTGGACATGGCTGTCCTTTCGGCACAGATACCAATGGGATAAGACGCATTTTCAACATTACATCCTGTAAATACAGCACCATCGGTACATTCCAGTGCTGCTCCTACCGGAAATTTAGAATAAGGGCAGTAAGCCTTTTTCTGTGCTTCTATGGCCAGTTCCTTGAGCTCATCCAATGTTGTCATGACATGTAACTCCTTTACTCGTCATCCTCTTCTTCTTCTCTTAAATCTTCAAAGTCATCATCTTCATCGTCGAAATCAAAGATTTCTTCGCCCATATCCTTAAGAATGGTCTTGGTTAATGTTTTGAGATCCGTGTTTTTGCATTCTTTGTAAAAGGCCTGCAGTTGGCTGATAGTTTCCTGATCCCTTCCTTCATCCCGGTTGAGGTAGAGCTGCAGGAGCTTGAGACTGAGCAAACGCGTCATAAAGCCGTAATGACCATAGGAGAGCGGTTCCCGTATGAGCCGAATTAAATCGGGGCGAATCGTCTTGTCATCGAACTGGTGTTTTGTGCGCAGGAGTGCGTTGAGTGTCTCAGAGATGCATGCAACAGACTTGTCGCGTTCAATGCCGCCTAAAATGCTCTTAAAGGTTGCTTCACTTGGACCAATGGCGAGGAATTTAATGATGAAGTTGGCGCATTTCTTCGGGGTCTGATAGTAGGCACGTATCAGTGCGTCAATCGCATCCTGATGTTGCAGCAGGACGTTGAAATAGCTTTTCTTAATTTCATCATTTTCGCCATGTTCGAAAGCCCCAAGAATGACGGCAATGGATTTGTCGGTGTCTTTTTCGACCGAAAGATAAGCATCCAGTGCGGCTCTTGCCAAATCGGGAGAAGATGATTTGAGCCAGACGAGCATTTCAAACTGAATCGCGGGTGAAGCTTTTTTTCGGTAACGAATGACGTTGAGGGCATTGATGCGGGCAAAATCCTGTGCATCTCCGAGCAGACGGCCAAGTATTTCGTCGGTGCATAATTTTGAGAGAGCCGGCAATTCATCCTTGCGCAATATGCGCTGATAAACATCGTCATTATCGACTGCTTTGGGGATGAATTTGACTCGCGTATCCGGCGCTTTCCATTCGGGATAATCATCGCTTGGGGCATCCAGATAGGCGCTCAGTGTCTGTAGAATTTCTTCCCGTCGGCCTGGGTCGCGGTGTTCACGCAGAATTTGTATGATTCTGTCTTTGACCAGTTCCTTCGTTCGCACGCTGATAAAGGCTTTTAGCAAACCTTCTGTAAACCGCTGCGGCATTTGGGCAATGATGAGACGGGCTGCCTGGAATATTTCCTCCCGTGGATCGGCCAGTGACAAAATGAGCGGTTCAACTGCTGCATTGCCATAGCTGCGGAAGACATCCAATATTTCATTCAGGAATTCTTCGGATGCTTCGGGAACGTAGGGCAGTATCTGTGGAATGACGAGCTCAGGATAAACGGCAAAACGGGAAATCATGCGCATGACTGTGATATTGACCTGCTCGTCCTTGTCTTTGAGCAAGATGAGCGCAACACTCAGATCATTGGTATCAATCGTCCCTCGGAGTACAAAACTGCGAAGTACGGCAATGCGCACACTTGGTGCCGGATCGTAGAGCATCCGGCTGACCGTTTTTCCATCCAGATAGACACACAGTCGGGTGAACGCCGGCATGACATCTGCGAGCTGGTCTGGTCTTTGTGTCTGTGCAATGGCATTCAGAAGTACGGAAGAGAATTTTTCGGCAAATGAAGATATCGCTGCAGCATTGTCGTCATGAATGGGAGACAGTGCATCGACAATATCCATCGCACTGACAATACCATTTTTAAAACAATGAGAAATATAGCGCGTGACACATTCGACCGTCCGCGTATCTTCATCGGCAATATGCCGAAATGCCATGCTGTTCCAGATGTCGAGCATTCTCAGAATTTCAACGACATTCTGCACAAGAACAGGCTCGCTGCTTTGTAAAAGCGAAGAAATATCTAAATTTTGTGCCTGAAACAGCTGTGCCTCCCGATAGATTTCGGACGGTGTCAAAGCAACTGCTCTCAGGCGTGTCAGTACCTGGGAATCTTCAAATTCTCCTTCGACTGAAAATTCCCCTGTGGAATGAAGATGCCCGGACTCTTCATGTGGCGTATTTTCTGTCAGAACATCCAGGCTGGTGAGGATTTCTGTTTTGTCCAATTGAACGGGTTCTGATATTTCTGTCTGGATGTCTGATGCCTGTTCAGCGGATTCTGTCTGGTCGATTGGAGCTTGTTCAGTCGTTTCTGCCTGAACTATTGGAGCTTGTTCAGTGGGTTCTGCTTGAACATTGGGGGCTTTCGTAGCTTCTGCTTTTGAAACTGATTTTTTCTTTGCCATGCGTCCGGATCCTTCTTGGAAGACTGAACGGTAACCTGTAATATGAGCCTACAGGCGTAACCAGTCTGTATTTATTAATATACTAATACACAATGGAGGTTTCATGCAAGCCACACATGAGTCAAATAGCTCAAAAGATACAGCATTATTTAAAAAAAGAGGTGTTTTCCCAGCCTCTCAGAACGATAAGTTGGGTGTTCTTTTGCTGCATGGGTTTACTTCATCCCTTGCATGTGTACAGGATATTATTCCCAGACTTGAGGCGATGAATATCCCTTATGAAATGCCGGTACTCCGCGGACATAATACGACCCCGGATGATCTGATTGGTGTCAAAGCTCAGGATTGGTATGAGGATGCCCTGAAAGCACTTGGTGTGCTGTGCGATCGCGTCGATCATGTCGTGATTATCGGGCTTTCGATGGGAGGACTGGTTGCTCTTAATTTATGCGCGCTTGCGCACCCCTATCATGACAAAATTTGTGCATGCGTCACCTGGGCTGCGGCACTGGGGTTTGTAAACAAACTTGCATGGCTCTCCAAGCCCTTGTCTGTCTTTGTAAAAACCTGGTCTGGTCAGGATAGTTTCCGGGATGACGAATGCCGTAAGAAAAATCAGAATTACAAGACATTCCCGACCAAAGCATTTGTCGAACTTTATGATTATGCTGCCAAGACGAGATTGCTCCTTGCAGATGTCAAAGTCCCTCTGTGTATTATTCATTCCAAATTGGATCAGGTCGTTCCCTATGCCAGTTCACGTATGCTCTTTGAAAAGGCTGGCAGCAGTTACTGCGAACACTACAGCCTGCAGAAATCGGGACATGAACTAGGGCAGGACTGCGAAGCCGATAAGGTCTTTGATATTACCTGCGATTTTATCGATCGCATCCGGAATGGGAAGTCCGAAAAATAGGCTTTGGCGTATTGCCGCAGGCAATAGCCAAAGCACGCAGGGCGTATTGGCCGCAAGGCCAATAGCCGCGTTTATTTACCAACAATCACACTACCTATACCAAAGAAGATGACAATAGCCATTCCCACGATCCATACACCGATATTGACGAGTACTTTTCCTTTAGTTCCGAGCTGATGGATGGGCGAGGATTTGTGATTGGAATAGAGCCAGGTGTTGAGCGCAATGAGTGCAAGTGTCAAAAGAAAGGAGAGCGTGGCATCATTGGGAGTTAAGATTAATGAAACAGTTAAGGTCCATATTGCGCTGATGAAGGCCCAGATGAATGCAGAGATCGAGAAAAGTCTCTTGGTTTTTTTTGTGTCTGATGTTTCTTTGGATGACGCCTGTATTCCCAACGCTTTTTGACATCGTTCCAGTTCCTGCTTGTATTTTTCGTTGTCTGGCTCGACTTTTAGTGCGCGTTTGCACAGCGACATGCGAGTCTGGTAATCATCTTCGGGGGTGGCGTCCAGCACCGTATCAATTTTTTCGAATTTTGAATGGCTTTCGAGTCCCTGAGCAGTGAGACGAGCCAGAACGGCGAAGTTTTCATCTGTTTTGGCAGCTGCGCGGTACTTGTAGACGAGCTCCTGAGCATCGCGATATTTGCGTTCCTTGAGGTAATCTTTGATTGCCTGAAGAATATAATCTTTTTCGTTTTCGTATTCCTGTAGCGACATGTCGCGCTCGATTGCCCGGACGACCTCTGATTCTTTGGGCTGCTCCTGTTTTGCCGAATCATCGAGCACATCGTAATTGGAATTGTAATTGTCTTGATTTGATTGTTGCTGTTTCTGATCCATCGTTCACCTCATTGAACACACTTAGTCACCATATAACCTAAATGGATTGAATACACAATTCGGAATTCGCAATGCGCAAGTTGTTAATTACTATTCAGCCGGGGCTCTGCCCCGGACCCCGCCAAGGGCATGATGCCCGGAACCCAGATTAATTGATGAACATGCACGTTATCATAAACCTGTGCGAAATGGGGCCCCTCCCCCATTCCGAACCAAAACATTACGGTTTCTTATGTTTCACATTAAAAATGCATATTCCATGAGAATAATCAAGAAACACGCTGAGTAGTCACAATTATGGATGTAAATTCGTGAGGCTAAACTCTATATGCCAAAAAAAAATGAAAAAAATGCATTTTTTTTGGCCGTTTTTTGTAAAAATCGCCCATATATAGGGTGAAAAGAATCTCGCAAGGCTGCATCGACGTCGGGACACAAAAGTGTTTTGCAGTTCAAACGGATTTATATCTGCACACAATATCGAATGAACGATGTGTATGAAACATTCAGAACTCAAAAAATGAGTTATATTCATCTGTAATTCACATTTCATGTTCTCGTTCGGATGATGTTTTCGTGCAACAAGAAGGATATTTATATCTCAACAGGAGAATAGTATGCGTACGAAAATGAGAGACTCTCCCTGACAGCCAACGATTTGTATAAGTCGCCGGAGTATTAAACCAGGCCAAATTCTCGGTATGACGGTATAAGTATATTTATATATCAGCAGCCGAAGTGTGAGGCCGAAGCATATATTGTTCATTTTTTTTCATTTATACTCAGCAATTCATAAGGATACGATTATGGCAAATACTTATAACAAAACAATTATCATTGGTCGACTCGCTCGTGATCCTGAATTGAATCAGGGGAAAAAGACAGAATATGTCAATTTTAATCTGAGCAATTCGACATTCCGGGACGGGAAAGAAGAAGTTCAATGGCATCGTATCTGTGCTTTTGGCAAACAAGCCACGTTGTGTCACGATCATCTCCACAAGGGCGACTTATGCTGTGTCGAGGGGCGTATTGATAACCGTTCTTATGAAAAAGACGGTCAAAAGCGTTATTTCCAATCTATCATAGCCGAAAAAATTACATTCTTATCGAGCCGAAGATCTCCCAATGCGAATAATGTCACGGAAGATCAGCAGCTTGATGAGGCATTTCCGTATTAATCTCATTGCTTAAATTGGATAAGCCTCCTCTCTTGGGGGAGGAGGTTTATCATGAGCGCATAGGAGGCTGGATGGGGAATATTGACTAGGACCATTGCATACTATTATTTTTATATGGCACTTATAGTGTATTCTTTTTCATTATGGTTTTCGCATACCTGGTTTTTCCCTTCGCCTACGCGGCGGTCTGACACGGGAACAGGCCGGCGAAGCTATGGCCGCTTACTGGTAATGAGGCAAAACGCGTGTTGACCGCTTGTTTTTTGAGTACAAATCAATAGAAATGACTCATACTATGCGCTTTTAAGCAGGTATGGCTATGGGGTATCTTGCGTAGCAATGTCGATTTCTCTTTGGATCGCAAAGAAATCATCAAACAGGTCATTGAGGGATTCGCGCAAGGATTCGAGTCCTGTGCGTTTGAGCGTCGAAGTTGAAATAAGCTGTTTTGGGGAAGTCTCAAATTCTTTGGCGATTTTATGAAGCTGATTATAGGCTTCATTTTTGCCGACTTTGTCGACTTTGGTCAGGATGAGGAGCACAGGCAGACCGCGTTCCATGCACCAATCGAACATGAGGTGGTCGTGTTCGGAGGGGGATCGGCGCACATCGAGCAGGAGCAGCAGACCGAGCAGTTGTTCGCGTCCTGCAAGATATTCGTGCATCATATCATCCCACTTGGATTGGATGCTTTCGGGGACATCGGCATAGCCATACCCCGGCAAATCGACGATATAAGCTTTGTTTTCGATATCAAAAAAATTGACGAGCTGCGTACGCCCCGGTGTTTTGCTCACTCTGGCAAGCTGTTTGTGTTCGCACAGCATATTGAGTAGCGAGGATTTTCCGACATTGGAGCGTCCGACGATAGCAACTTCCGGGTGGCGATCTGTCGGGAATTGCTTGTATGAAGCGGCACTCGTCGCGAATTTCATTTTTCTGAAATCGAGCATAATCTTTCTCTTTGATCGCCTTGTAAAATGACGTTTTCGTCTTCGATGGTTCCTCCGACGCCGAGTTTATTCTTGGCCATTTTGAGCCATGCATGTTTTGCGTCGTCTGTGGGGGCGCCATGGAACGTGACGACCGTCACGGTTTTGCCGCTTCTTTGCGCACGTTCGATGCGGGTGGATTTGACTTTTGGCATGACGACGGCCGTTGAAGGCGCTTTGGCTTCTTCGGACGGTTGCGTTTGCTGCGTATCAGATGATTTCTTGAGCTGCGCCAGCATCCCGAAGGGGGATTGCATGGCTGCAGGTTCATCGTGCCAATCGTTGGATTTTCTGGCCATAGTGGTTATTGCTCATTCTTTGAAATCTCGAGATGACGGAAATTGCCATAACCGTTGGATTCGGTTTTGACCATCGGGTCTGCATTGAGCAGCAGGTGGAGCGCACGTCTGTCGACATTATCCATGCCGAAACAGGTGATTTTATTGAGTCCGCCTTCGAGTTTGTCGTGCATTTCCTGTGCAACACCTTCGAGTTTATGGACGCGTTCGAGGCGGTAGCTGTTGACATCGATGTCGAAGCGATATCCCGAACCGAGAATGAAGCGTGCGCGTTTGATGATCCACGAGAGTGCGTTGACGACGGACGGATCGATGGCCGGTGAAATCGATTTGACATCATCGCCGATAATATCGAAGACGGCAGTATTGTCGATGACTTCCGTATGGATTTCTGCATCAAATCCCATATAGGAGAGTAAATCTGCGAGAAAATCTGCCGCTCTGTCAACGACATCGCCATCGTAATCATCGTACATGTAATCCATCATATTGTGCGTTCCTTTTTTAATGAATGATTGGTAGTTATTCGTTATTCACTATTACGTATTCACTAACAAAATTCGCAATGCGCAGTTATTTGGGTACTCTCAAAGATATGGCTAAAGAAACGTGTTTTATTGAGTTTAGAGGCAGTGAATAGTGAATAGTGAATATATGGCTCGGGCTATCTGCGATACGCCCTTCGCGTGTGCCTATTCGGGACGTCCTGCGGATCGTCCCGAATACGTCACACATTTATTTTTTTATCACACTCAGAGTGTGAATCCACATAAAAAAAGCCACGGCGTATTGAGGCGAAGCCGAAATAGCCGTGGCCCGAGGCCGTAGCAGCCGTCAGGCTGCAAGGACTGGAACTGCAATACCAAAATTATTTATCTTCGCGTCTTTTGGCAGCGCGTCTCTCTTTGCTCGAAAGCGTGGAGGGCTCTATGTCAATGACACCATTGGCATCGGCGGCAACGGCGGCTTTGGCTCCTTCTTCCTGTGCAATGATGTGGCGAACATAGAAACTTTGTCCCATCGAGAAGAGTGAACTGACGAACATGTAGAGATTGAGGCCCGCAGGCAAAAAGAGCATCATGAGGCCGAAGAAAGCGGGCATCATGATCATCATGATTTTTTGCTGTTTATTTTTGGTGGCAGTCGGCGTCAGGAGCTGCTGCAGAATGAGCAGGGCCACGCACAGGACCGGCAGGATAAAATAGGGATCGCGAGCGGACAAATCGTGAATCCAGAACATGAAATCGGCTTTATAAAGTCCGCCAGTGACGAAGATGCAGCGATAGAGGGCAAAGAAGATTGGCATTTGCAGCAGAAGCGGCAGACAGCCAAACGGGTTGATGCCTTGTTTTTGGTAAAGTTCGAGTTGTTTTTGCTGCAGTGTCTGTGGATCGTCTTTGTATTTTTCCTGGAGTTCCTGCATGAGCGGTGCAATCTTGGACATGCGCATCATCGAGAGCTGGCTCTTTTGGGCGATTGGCCACAGGAGCAAGCGGACGATAATCGTGAGCAGAATGATTGCGAATCCCCAGTTTCCGGTTAATTCATGGAATTTGTCGAGAATCCAGGCCATGGGTTTGGCAAGGACTTCCATCCATCCGTAGTCGATTACGGAAGGCAGGTTGCGATCTTCGCCGGCAGCGCTCAGGTATCGTGCTTCTTTGGGTCCCATATAGACATCGAACTCGTAAGTTGTCGTCGAATTGGGGTTCATGACGACGGGAAGCGCATACGTACTGCTGAGCAGGCTTTCTTCATTTTTAACTTCATTTTTGATTTCGCATGAACCGCCATAATTGGTCATCATAATCATGGCATAATAGGATTCATCGACACCAAACCATTGAAGTGATTTTTGGTAGGATTCTGTTTCGTCTTTGTCGGTGGCATCGACATATTCGAGATCGCCATCGGCATAGCATTTGGCGGCGACATAAGCACCCGGCGTAAACAGACCCGGTTCTTCACCTTTGATTTGTTTAATAAAGAAAGCGATGGAGAGGTTGTCGCTGATGGCCTGGTCAGTACGATTGGTCAGAGCGAGTTTGGTATGTACGATATAAGGGACATCCGTGGTGGAGAATGTCTTATCGAATTGGAATTTTCCTTCGGGATCGACGAATGTGTATTTGACTTCGTTGTGTGAGTCGGCAGGCGACGTCGTTTGGAACTGTGTTTCTGCAGTCACGCCCATCGAAGGCAATGTCATGCGGAAGGGGAGAATTCCACCGAGATTTTCATTTGCAGACTTTTGCGAACGAATAAAATCGCCGTGTTCGAAATAGCGGTCGGGATCTTTAATGAGCACATCCTGTGTGCGGCCGCCGCCTGCGTTCGTCCATGTGATTTTGTATTGATCGCTTTCGAGGACGCGGGTTTCGATGGGATATTTGACAGAAACGACGAGAGAATCGTCTTTATTTTCTTGAGTATCCTGTGGTTTTTGGGGGAGTTGTTCCTGTTTTTGCTGGGGCATAAAATATGGCATCACGATGAAAGCCAGCATCATGATGCCCAGCAGGATGAGCCAATTGGAACTTTTTCCACCGCTATCGTTGGAGCCGTTGTAGTTTAAATACTCCGCCATGAGCAAGTCCAGTAGATATGAGATTCGCAATGCGCCATGCGCAATGCGCAATTGTTATGCAATACGTATAGTCCCCCAATACGGGGTGAAAGAACTAAGGCACAGGGTCATATCCGCCCGGTACACCGGGTCGGCATCTTAAGATGCGTTTCATGCCCAAGTATATTCCTTTTGCGGGACCATATTTTTCGATGGCTTCGAAGGTGTAGGCACTGCACGTAGGCCTGAAGCGGCAATTTGCGCCGAGCCATGGTGAAATGCCTTTCTGATAGCACCGTATCAGGAAGAGACACAGAATTTTAATTGCGTTAGAAATGCCTTTAAAAGCCTGATGAACTAATGCGGACATGAGCAACTCCGAAGTATGCGCTCCAAGAGCTCGGTCACATCTTGTTTTAAAGACACAAAGCTGGCAGAAGCAGCATTATTCTTAGCGATAACAACGACATCCAGGCCGCTGAGAATATTTTTGTGATAACGCAAGATTTCGCGAAGGCGACGTTTAACCTTATTACGGGTAACCGCATTGCCTACGCGTTTGCTCACCGTCAATCCAAAGCGCGCATTCACCAGCGAGGAGGGCGTGAAGATGCATAAAAGAAACTTCCCGCCAACTCGACGCCCTTTGGATTGAACCCGGCAATATTGTGCATGCTTTCGCAGGCGAACCGCCTTACCCCATCCGAATGTCCGGTTCGGGGTAATTTTCATAAGGCAATCCTAGTGTTTAGCAGGAACGGAAGGAACCAGACGTTTACGGCCTTTTGCACGACGGCGATTGAGTACTTCGCGGCCTTGAGCGGTAGACATTCTGGTACGGAAACCGTGCGTATGAGCACGTTTAATTTTGCTCGGCTGAAATGTACGTTTCATAATTTACTCCGAAATAAGTATGCAGCCTTTGGGCTGACAGAACAATCTTTGACACAGAACTTAAGGTATATCATGCAGCCTTTGGGCTGACAGAAATCCCTCTGCCAGGGCGGCACAAAACGCGGCGCTTTCTGGCATGTTACCTGATAAAAGTCAAGTTTTTTTAATAATTCGTAATGCGTAATTCGTAATGCGTAATTCGTCATCTATCCATGAGGTAAAATCTAAAGAATGTAGTTGCTTTAGCTTCTGGATTATTCTTTAGCCTCTGGATTATTCTTTGGCTCCGTAACGCCCCAATTACACATTACAAATTCATTACATCAAACCGGGGATGGAGAAACCGCCCGTGGCGCGGTTCATTTCGTAATTGACCATTTCACGGACATTGTTGAGAGCTGTATTGACAGCGCTGATGATCAGGTTTTCGAGGAGCTCAGGATTTTCGCCATTGAGGAGTTCGGGAGCGATATTGAGGGCAATGAGTTCACGATTGCCATTGACCACGGCGGTGACTTTGCCGTCGCCAGCGGAGGCTTCCACGACTTTGACTTTCATGTCTTCTTCGAGACGACCAAGACGGCCCTGAAGTTTCTGAGCCTGGGAGAGAATCTGATTCAAACCGGTGTTTTTTACAACTTTACTCATGAATTTATCCTGTCTGGGTGAATGGTAAATCGAACCGAAGATGGATCGATGTGAAAAGTTTCTACAATGGCCTGCATGAGCGGATGTTCCCGCACGCGTGCAAAGGCCTTTTGCTCCGATTGTAACTGCTCCCTGGCTTCCTGGGCTGCGACGGTTTCTGTGTCGTCGCCTATCTCATCGTAGTGAACGACAAAACGACATCCAGAGTGAACTTCTTTTGCGAGGAGTCGATCGACCAGAGCAATATGATCTGCTGTAATCAGACCATGAAAAGCCAGTGGTAATGTTATTTCAACGGAATTTTTGGAATAACAGTCGATGCGTGCCCGGGCCAATATTTTGGAGAGCGGGCCTTCGATCTTTCTGATCAATTGTTTCCAAAGCTGCTGTTCACTCGGATGTGCCGTGTCGGCTACACCAGAGAGCGGCGCAGTTTTAGGCCGATTTGCAGAAACTTCAAGTGTTTTTTTATCAATAACGTCATTTATTGCATCTTCGGGGTCGGCATCGGGGTCTAAACTGTCTTCTTCAAGGTTGTCCCATGCGCTGTCCATCCCCGAAAAATCATCGGGAGAGACGATATCTTCTGTTTCATCCGGCCATGGCGCATCGTTAAAAAAATTGTCATCCTCAGGGGAGGGGATGGGGGTTGCTTGTGATTTGGATCTGGGATTGCCGGCGGGAACTGTGTTTGCCGGTGGCTTTGAAATGGAATGATCCACGGGCACAGAGGATGGCGTTTGTTGGGGGGCAGAATTCCCGACGAAACCTGTACCCGTTGACGGCTTCGAAATGGTGTCCTCTAAGGGGATCGTGGATGACGGTGGCTTGAGCGTGGGTTGATCTACCGGAACCGTTGATGCCAGCGTTTGTGGGGCAGATGGCTGTGGCAGGGATAAAGGAACTTTGGGGAGATCGTCTGATTTTGGGGTTAAATCAGGCTTTTTTTTTTCGGCATCGGGCGATAACCCGAGCTGTGCCATGTATCCCTGAATATGATCCATTGCATCCGGAGCGATATTTGATGAATTGCTTAGTGCTTTTGCAATGGCATCGATACGGCGCAGAATGCCATCGATCGGCACGACCGTTTCGACCTGACACATTCTGATGGCAGCCATCTCCATGACTAATCTTGGAGACAGGCTTTTGGGCAATTGTTCCGAAGTTTGGTACCAAATCTGGAAAATGCGCTGCAATCTGTCGGGACTGGTCAGCGTCAGCCATGGACTGACGGTGGCTTTTTCTGCGGCATTGAGTTCAACAGGCGCATTAGGGGCGGACGAGAGCACGGCAACGTCGCGCAAAAACTCGAGTAAATCGAATGCAAACTGTGAGAGATTCTGACCGTAATGGTCGACTTTTGCGATGCATGCCAATGCGCCTTCGATATCGCGTTTGACTATGCATTCTCCCATTTTCATGAGTGTTTCACGGCTTGCGACACCGAGTACTTCGGCAGCGCGTTCTCCGTTGATGGGTTGCTCGGCAAACGCAATGATTTGATCCATCGCACTGAGAGCATCGCGTACCCCACCTCTAGCTGTACGTGCTATGAGGTGTAAGGCTGATTCTTCGAATGCAATATTTTCTGCTTTTGCAATTCCGGCTAAGTGTGCAACGAGATCGTCAGTACTGATGCGTTTAAAATCGTACCTTTGACATCGGCTGACGATGGTAATGGGGATTTTGTTGGGGTCTGTTGTTGCGAAGATAAAGACGACATGAGGCGGTGGCTCTTCGAGCGTTTTGAGCAGCGCATTGAAAGCCTCTGTCGTGAGCATGTGTACTTCGTCGATGATGTAGATTTTGTAGCGATCCCGGCTTGGGGCATAGCGCACGGCATCTAGGACTTCGCGAATTTCGTTGATACCGCGGTTGGATGCACCGTCGATTTCGATGACATCCATCGAATGACCTTCGGTGATTTCGCGGCAGCTCTGGCATTCATTGCAAGGTTCATCCGCAGGAAAATGCTCGCAATTGAGGGCTTTTGCGAAGATACGTGCGGTGGATGTTTTGCCGACACCTCGAGAACCGGTAAATAAGAACGCATGGGCTACGCGGTTTTGGGCAATGGCATTTCGCAGTGTGACAGCAATATGCTGTTGCCCAACGAGATCAGCAAAAGTCTGGGGTCGCCATTTTCTGGCAAGGACGATGTAGGACATGAGGAAGTTCGACGTCAGGGGGAAACGCGAATAATGTTATTCACTATTCACTATTACATATTCACTCATTCAGTCATTACCATATTCA
>JAGACY010000018.1 GCA_017613855.1 Pseudomonadota bacterium | reverse complement strand
GTATGCGAAAGACGTGTGAAGTTCTGGAGCCCGACATAGGTAAATTCGCCGTTTTCGTAAGCATAGAAAGAAAGGAATGCGCCGATGATGAAGGGCAGGAAAACGAGCACAATCATACCGATGATGGCAGGTGCAACGAATGCCGCAGCCGTTTTGTTGTCGGTATATTCGATGTTTGATGCTTTATGTTTTTTGTAGGCGCGGATGCCGAGAATGCAAAGGATGGCAACGATTGCCAGAATAACTGTGAGGAGAACAGCGGGATTGCCTGCTTCTGCAGGCAATGGTTTTAACATCGCAGCACGTTGTTGTGCTTCATCCAGAGCCTTTACGACATCGATGACCTTATTGCTGCCCTGAACGCTGCGCAGCCAGATAAATACCGGCACTGCCAGAACAAACGAAGCAATGGTTCCGGCAATATGCATTTTGTGTTTTTGCGGCGTTGTGACACTCGGATTCGTGGCTTTGGCGAGGAAAACGAAACCGGCTATGATAAGGGAGAGAAGAAGGAAGAGGAGATAGGGGGTCTGACCGGCAGGACCGCCAAAGAGGGATTTTTGAAGCCATTGCTGCATGGCAGACCAAAGTGATCCCATTTCGGGGCGATTGCTGGAGGGTTGCGCATGATCGAGCTGTGAGAGGAAAACAGGCGCCACTTCCTTAATAAAAGCTGAATCGGGTGAATTATCGAGTTTGAGTTTGTCGTATGCCGGTTTATAGGCAACCATCTGCTTGCCTTCGATCATGCGTTTGTAGGCGCCATCGGAAGCAATGAACTGCATGAGTTTGATGGTGGCTGCACGACGGGCTTCTTCTTCGGCTTTGGCTGCGGGATATTTGGGCTCAGATGGTTTCATTCTGGCCAGAGCAATACTGGATTTGGTATCGCGGGCCATATAGATGCCTTCGGCGGTTACGTAGGGTGTACCATAAGCATTGGCTGGAGCGCCGGGTTCGGTAATCTGCGGAAGTGTAACGACGCCATAGTGCAGGTAATGAAATGGTTTGTCGGGATTTGCTTTTTCCCATTTTGCACGTGCTTCAGCTTCGGCCTGGCTGCTTTGTTCGGGGAGTTCGGCCATAAACCACGGCCCGTTGATGAGCATATCTGCATCCCCGTCGTTGAACAGGGTTTTGATGCGCGCGCCATCAATGCCGCTGGGAATATATTCATTGAGTTTTTGTGCGAACTGAATGGAAGCAATATTCCCATCATTCACCAACTGTACGTTGCCAGCGGCGTCGAAGAGAGAGCCGCCAAAACCATTGAGCCATACGCTGTGAAAGAACAGATTTGTGTTTTCATAAACGAGGCCGAAGTGCGGTCTGCATCCGCTGTCTCTTGAGCAACCGCTCTTGTGTGCGCACGATTTGAGCGTGTGTTCATCCAGGTATTTCAGCAGTTCGCTCGTGGTTTTTGGGGGATTCTTGACGGTATCTTTATTATAGAAAAGGACGGCGCTCTTATAGGCGAGCGGGAGAGCAAATACCCCTTCTTTGGCGGAGTTGTCTTTGGTATTTGGGGTATAGCGCAGGGCTTTTACCGTGGTTTCGTGATAGTCACTGAGCTCGCTTTCGCTGATATAGGGCGTGAGATCGGCGATGATTTTATTGTCGGCCCAGTTGCCGATAACATCGTGGGCCGTGATAAATGCATCAGGTCCGCTGCCCTGGGGTACGCCGGTAAATACTTTATTTGCGAAAGATTCATCGGGAACCTCAAGCAGAGTGACATGAATCTGGCCTTTGTTGGCTGCATTAAAATCGTTGGCGACACTTTGCAGTGCCTTAGCTTCAGCGCCACGATAGGCATGCCACAAACTCAGTTTGATATTGGCATTTGGGTCTTCCTGAACGACCTGCTTTTCTTCTTTTTTCTGCTCACTACAGGATGGCAGCACGAATAGTGATATGAATGAGAAAAGAAGCAATACGGCCGCGATTCTGTGCCGCATGCTGCTTGTTAAAAAGTCTATTTTCAGATGCATGTTGTCACTCCTCAAAGATCAGTTCGCGTCTGAAACTTCTTCATTAACGGATGCAATGACTTCGTTAAGTGCGGTGAAGTGAGGGTCTGCGTCGTTTGCGGCAGGGGCTTCAGCTTTGAGACCGCCGCCGTGCGCAATTGCGGTGCCGTGTTCGTCGAGATCAAAGAGGTGAACGACTTCTGGTGCGACATAGAGTCCGATTTCGGTATCTTCCTTAACATTGGCGAGTTTTTGTGCCTCGATAACGGCGAGGAACTGGTGTTCGCCATATTTAAAGTGTACGTGGCATTCCCAGCCGAGTGTTTCGATGACGTCGACTTTAACATGCATATTGGCGGGATGTGAGGCATCGGCGAGGATGACGTCCTGCGGACGAATACCAAGGCAAAGTTCCTGGCCTTCCTTGACGGCATCTGCGCATTCCTTAGTGAGATCGACTGCATCCCAGCCTTCGAGTGCGACACATTTTTTGCCGTTTCGGACTTCGATTTTGGCATTGAGGAAATTCATGCTTGGGCTGCCGATAAAGCCGGCGACGAATTTATTGACAGGGTACTGGAAGAGTTCGAGCGGTGTGCCGACCTGCTGCAGATAACCGGCATTCTTGGTACCATTTTCTTTATCACGGCCACTCAATACGGCAATGCGATCGGCGAGTGTCATGGCTTCGACCTGATCGTGTGTGACATAGATGATGGTGGTCTTGAGTTTTTTGTGCAGGCGGCGGATTTCGACGCGCATTTGCGTGCGCAGTGCGGCATCGAGATTCGAAAGCGGTTCATCGAACAAAAAGACTTTGGGTCTTCGCACGATGGCACGTCCCATGGCGACACGCTGGCGCTGTCCACCTGAAAGCATCTTGGGAAGTTTGTCGAGGTATTCATCCAGACCAAGCATCTGGCTGGCTTCTGCGACCAGACGATCGATTTCGTCTTTCGGCATTTTGCGAACTTCGAGACCAAATGCCATATTGCGGCGAATCGTCATGTGCGGATAGAGCGCATAGCTTTGGAAAACCATGGCAATATCGCGATCTTTTGGGTGGACATCGTTGACGCGTTTGTCGCCGATATAGAGATCGCCGCTTGTAATGGACTCGAGACCGGCAATTGAACGCAGCAATGTCGATTTTCC
>JAGACY010000110.1 GCA_017613855.1 Pseudomonadota bacterium | reverse complement strand
TACGGGAACCATGAATGTCGTATAAAACCAAATTCAGATATTCAAAGGTTTTGTTTTGATAAATTGCATTCAGATGATCCGAAACATAATATTGATTCCAGTCCCGATTGGTGATGTGAAGCTGAAGAACGCGCTCAGCCAGAATCTCGTTTTCTGTTTCATAGCTGAGTATCTCAAAATCTTTGGCAAATTTGCTTTGTACGTATGATTTCTTAAAAATGGTATTGAATTTGGGGTGACACGCGCTCTTTTTAATAATGTAGGTCTCGAGCGTAAGCGCAAGAAACAAAATGATAAAAAGTGCACTGCTCACAAAAGTAGCATGAACAAGCGAATCAAGATGCCAAATGACCAGAAATGTCAAATAAGAGATGATAAAGCTTCCCCCAAGTGAAATAACCATCGCTTGTGACAAAACGGTCTTCCGCGTTTGAAATATCTCATCATCCGCCCTACGGGATATGGCACTCTGATGATACTCAGCCAGAAGTTTATCTGCCTGCATCTCGGATGCGGGGTTGGCTATTGCCGCTTTCTCCATGGAGTCTGGCATTATTTATCTCTCTTCCTGATGCAAATCCTCAAACCGACTGAATAGCCAACACAACGAAACGATGCGATACATGCCTGCACCATTCACCGACATTCCATTATACAAAGATTTTCAACACTCCACTATAAAACCATTCTAAAAATGTCATGCACCTGGGCATCAATTTTACTGATGGGTTGACCGCCCACCTTGAGGTAAATATCAGATTGCATAAAGGCTTCAATAGCATGCACGCGTTTTTCGACGTCCAATTCCCCCCAGTCGACATCCAGCCCATCGTGATAACGCCGAATCTCCCGCATGATTTCTGAATTGTCCCAGTCAAGGTAAGACTTCATGATCGCCATGATCGCTGCACTGATATCACGGCAAGCAAGCATGCCCGCACGATCCTGGGTGATAACAGCTGCTTCGCGCCAGCGAATCAATGCTTCGGGGATGCTGGTTGCCTTTCCCCATAGACCATGTGTCAAATCATCAAAAAAGCGTTGCAGCGTCAGGTAGGGAGCATGTCCGTTATCGAGCGCCCCCAATCCCGTTCCAAATAAAAATTTCAAGGTCGGTGCTGGCAGAGTGCACGCCATCGGGGATATGCCAAAATATACGCCGGTTTTTCCACTGTAAGGCGTAAACAGTTCCTTTTGAAACGGAATGACCTTAATCGAAAGCCCCGTATGCTTAAAGAGATAACAGGTTTCTGTCCACGCCGACGACAGGCGATCGTAAGAAGCATCGATCTCGACCGCATGAGTCCTGTATTTTCGTCCCTTCGCGAGCTGCCATGCCTGCAAACCCAAAGAAACCGCCTGCTGAATCAGACCATTTTCTGATAGTTCACGCTGGTGTTCGATATCTTCAATAAAGGCATAATTCTGAAGCTGCAGGGGCTTTTGGTTTGGGTTAGCCTCGCGCTTTTGGACATAGCTTTGAAAATCGAATTCGTATGGCATGAGGTATATCCAGGAATTGCAGCGAACAATCGCACACCGTTTTAATCAAAAAATGCGGCGCGTATTTGGCGCAGCCAAATAGCGGAGCAGCGCAGGGCGTATGGAGGCCGCAGGCCGACATAGCCCGCGCACTACCTTTTATCATACTATTCAATCTTTGGCATTGATTGCGAAGATGTTTTTTATTGAACAAACAGATTTATTCGCAACCTTCTAGTTAGCGGTTAGCAGTTAGCAGTTAGCAGTTAGAGTATTCTCAAGGTCATTCCTAAAGAATGATAGTTATTTTAACTTCAGAGTCACTCTTTCGTTTTGCATCCCAATTGCTCACTGCTCACTGCTAATTCTGAATGTTCTTCACCATTAGCTACAGTGTCGCCCTTTAGTTCTGCATCCCAATTGCTCACTGCTCACTGCTCACTTCTAATTCTGAATGTCATTCCCCCTTAGCTTCAGAATCACCCTTAGGCATTGCCATTCAATTACGCATTACGCATTACGCATTACGATCGCGAAGGCCGTTAGGCCTGAGCAAATCCGTTTGTAAAAAATGAATTCTCCCCAAAGCACAACAAAACACTACAAATCCTTGACTTTTTGCCACTTTCAGCGTACAAGACTCGCCAACGCATCATGCGTAGGGAGTCTGGTCCTAAGCCCGGATTTGCCTGGACTGCATGGCGCGCATTGCACAAGGGGTGTTTCCTGTGCAGGGCAATGTTGCCAATCGCTTATGGAGAAAAATTATGCTTCATCGTACAGTTAAAGCCGAAATCGTCAGCAAATTTGGGCGTCATGAAGGTGACACCGGTTCACCCGAAGTCCAGATTTCTCTGCTCACCGAACGCATCAACGTTCTCACCGAGCACTTCAAATCCAACAAAAATGACCATCACAGCCGTCGTGGTCTGTTGATGCTCGTTGGCCGTCGCCGTCGTCTTCTTGACTACCTCAAAGCCAAAGACGTCCAGCGCTATCGCGATCTGATCGCTCGCCTCGGCCTTCGTAAGTAGTCTTTTGCGGGGAGGGAAACCTCCCCATTTTTGCAAGCTGCCATATCGGCGGCTTTTTTTTTAATTCACGATGTAACTGAGGTTAGGTGTCAACTGTGCAATGACCCGAGTTAATTAGGAATGCGGAATGCGGAATGCGGAATTGATTCTGCAAAATCAATAGGATATTTCTGAAGACGAATGAATTTGCATTCTATGTTTTTTTGAATGCCCAAAACAATATTCTTTAGAATAATCTTAAATGATTCATGTAAATTCCGAATTCCGAATTCCGAATTCCGAATTGATCCAGGTGATTGTGCAGTTCCATTCACGATGTGCGTGATAACCGTCGGTTGCATCATTATTATAGGGCTGTGTTCTCCCACCGTGGCTATGAATTTGACTCGAAGATAAATCATTCGAGCTTATAGCTTTTAGCTTTTAGCTTGTAGAAGTCATCACAATCCTGTGAGCAAAAGCATGATTCTCATGAAATGATTTCTCAACTATGAGCTACAAGCTATAAGCTACAAGCTCAAGTCGTATCCACACTCGGGAAACAGAACCTTATTCTTATAAGGAAAAAGAAAATGGCACGTATTGTCAAAGAATCCGCAATGATCGGCAACCACGAAGTATCGATCGAAACCGGCCGCATGGCCAAACAAGCCTCCGGTGCTGTCCTCATTCAGAGCGGCGAATCGATGATCCTCGTCACGGCATGCACCAAACCCAGCGCCAGCACTCAGGATTTCTTCCCGCTCGTTTGCGAATATGTCGAAAAATCCTATGCAGCCGGCCGCATTCCCGGCAACTATTTCCGCCGCGAAGGCAAACAGGGCGAGCATGAGACGCTCACCAGCCGTCTGATCGACCGCCCGCTGCGCCCGCTGTTCCCCGAGGGTTTCCGCGATGAAGTCCAGGTCATTGCGACGGTTCTCAGCTATGACCCCAACTGCGAACCCGATGTTCTGGCCATTACCGGTGCATCTGCAGCACTGATGCTGTCGAACCTGCCCTGGCAGGGCCCCGTTGCCGGCGTCCGCATCGGCCGCGTCAATGGCAAATGGATTGCCAACCCCACCAACATGGAACGCGATAATTCCGATACCGATATCGTCATGGTCGCCAGCGAGCAGGCCATCGTCATGGTCGAAGGCGAGACAGAGGGGCTGACTGAAGAAGAATTCCTCGATGCCATGGATTTCGGTACGGCTGCTGTCCGCGATATTCTGGCACTTCAGCGCCGCATGGCCGAAGCCGTTGGCAAACCCAAGATGAGCTTTAGCGCTCCCGAGACCGATCCCGCCATCGCCGAAGCCGTTGCACGCTATACGGATCAGAACATGGCCGCGATGACCGTTCCAGCCAAACTCGAGCGCTATGCCGCCCTCGATGCCGTCCAGAAACAAAT
>JAGACY010000109.1 GCA_017613855.1 Pseudomonadota bacterium | reverse complement strand
TGACTGCAGAGCTTTCGGATCGCTTTGTCATTGCCAAAGTATTGGAACGTGCTGATAAAGTCGTCACGCCCCTTGCGGATGTTCAGGATCAGATTGCCGAAAAACTTCTCAATGATCAGCGCATCAAGAGCCGCACCGATGAAGTTTCGGCCAATATGATTGCTCTGGCTCAGAGCGGCAAATCTCTGCAGGATGCGGTTTCGTCCACGCTTTATGCCAATGTTCTTGCGGATCAGCCTATGGCACCTGCTGCAGAAATCGCGGCTGCGGATGCCCCTGCGGCTGCGGATGCCCCCAATGCCGAAGCTGCTCCCGAAGCAGCTCCCGAAGCCGAGGCTGCACCCGAATTGGTTGCCATTCCCACTGAGCTGCCCATTGTACCCGAAGCCGGGCGCGCCAAAGCAACAGAACTCAACGATGTTACCATCAGCACTGGCTTTATTACCGGTGTCGGAATGAGTGATGAGCTTTCACGTGATATTCGTGCGGCACAGCCGAACACGGTGCTCTCAAAACCGTATCAGGTCGGGGATGACATTGTGATTGTCAAAGTGGTCAATAAAAAAGAGGCCAACCGCGATTTGTTCAATACCGAAGTTGAACAGCTTCGCAATCAGGCAATTGCCGAAAAGGCTATTAAACTGGTCGGCTCTCCCGAGGATATCATTTCGGCCAGTGGTCGCTATGGCCTTTGGGTACAGCAAAAAATCGATCAGGCCAAAACGGATGGTACTTTTACGCTGACCGAGAACTATTTCGCAAAACTGGCAGCAAGACGCCAAAAACAGGCTGAATCCAAATAGCCTTATTATCACATGATAATCGATCGTCATTCCATCTTCCTGGCATGCCTGTTGTGTATTGCGGGGTGTTCCGGCAGAACGCCAGAGAATACACAACCCCGGGAAGTGGATACTGTTGACGACAAACCAGTCATTGAAATGCCGGAAATGCCTGAAAAAACAGGCGTTTTCGGGGTTGTCAATGGTACCATGTCGCCAATCGAAGCCGGTGAACCGGATCGCCTCATGCAAACCAATGCCGAGCGCGGGTTTGGTTTTGCTGTGCCTTTGGGACATCGTGTTTCGGGCAAAGTCTCTTCTTTTCGCATTCATGCTCCGCAGTTGGATGTTTCACATCTGAGCATGACGCGCTATCAGGGGGTTGCGGTGATTTCGGGGGGACTCAATTCCCCTGTAGATAATACCAATACCGCATGGCTGCCGGCGGAGACGATTCCCGCACAGCTCAAGGTGTATGATGCTCAGGAGGGCTTGGCCGAGGTGATACCTGAGCAAAAATTGGCCCCGGGATTTTATGTCATTCATGATAATTCCATGTTCAGAGGCAGACAGAGCTCGGATGTGTCTGCCTTTTATCCGATTCAGGTGCCTAAGGGGGGCTCGCTGCCATGGTTTGCGGATTCCGATCAGTGCTTTGAGGCTGCACAGGAACTGGTCGAAATGAAAATGCTCCTGGGAACTGTCGGAGATGCGGACAAAGCCTCGCTTACGACATGCGCACAAATGCAAAGGCTCGCGCTTAAGGCCGCAGTGGCTGCTGCCAACGAGGTTCTTGCACAGAACATTCAGCTTCGGTTGTATTATCTGGCCAGGCTTTTGGATCCCGCAGATCGGGAAGCACATCTATACGTTCGCGAACAGATGTCTCCCACGGGAGATGGCCTCAAGCATGCACTTTGGCTGCTCGAAAAGGAAATCAATCTGGCTCAGTTGATTGAACTTCACATGCTGGGAGATAAGCCATTCCCGGCAGGAACGGTTCAAAGCATTCTCGATCACTACCGGTCTTTGGATAAGTTCAAGAAACAATTCTCCGAATATGGCAGTGAGCCCGATCATCATGAACCCCTGGGAGGACTGCTTTGGGTTCTCTATGCGCGGCTTGAAAATACCGAGCCCATGATCATTGAGACGCTTTTTGATGCCATTTTGGAAGGAATTCCCTGGCAGCAATGGTTAGTTCAGCGGCTTGGAGGCATAGAATATCTCGAACTGCAGCAGATCGCCGACAAAGACAAAACGGCAGCGAATCGTCTGGAGATACTTGATGAAAGTATTCCCGGTGCATTTGTCATGTTATCGTCCAGGATGCACTTAAAATCCCATCCTTCCAAAGTGACACTTGGTCCGTATCGGTTTTCCGGTATTCCCGAAGATGAGATCTCCGCATGGCGAGCGACAATTCAGGGAAAAACAAAAGAAATCCAGGCATGCCTCGATCCTAAAGTCCATGCGGATGCCGGTTTTCTCGTTCTGAAACAGTCACTCAATGCGACGGTGTTTGAAAAGGATGCTATGGGCGTGCTCTACGATCCGATTGCGGACACGCGCACGCGGCAAACGCTGTCTCCGGCAGAAATTCAATGCATTCTGAAGGCTTTTACAAAATTGCCGACGTTGCCTTCGCTCGAGAATGATCAGAGTGTGCAGGTGGGAATGACATTTTTAGAGCGATGATGGACGCATATAATAAAACGCCGTATTGCCGTCAGGCAAAAGGCGTTTTGCCCGGGCCGTATCACCGCAGAGACGTGCAAATGGCACGTTTCTGCAGTGATAGGCCGGGCCACCAAAAAAGAATTTAAAAAAAATGCATAAAAATTGCGCCTAGTCTTTAAAAATCGCGTAAAAGAAGGTTGGAAAAGTGTATTTACGGCAGTGGCGTT
>JAGACY010000017.1 GCA_017613855.1 Pseudomonadota bacterium | reverse complement strand
TGTTCGCACGTTTTCGGCTTATGAGGGAACCACCCCGCCCGGTACCGGTTCAGATATCGAGTGGGATTGGTATAAACAGACATGGGTTCCCTGGAAACACAAGGAAATCGGCAATCCCTTTACGCAGCCCGCGCAGAATCAGCAGGCCCAGGCCGTTGCGGATACTATCGATGCTCAGCTTTATTGGCTTGAGAATTTGATTTAATTGTATATAGGGTGCGACGCTATCTTGTGATACGCGTCGCGAGAGACGTGCGAATTGCACGTCTCTGCTCGCTTTGGTGCGGCCCATGCGACCGCACCTACAGCTCGCCAACGCCGCTATCCTTGCAGGATACGCGGCGTTTTTTTATGAATGCACACGGTCTGTCCCCTGGGGGGCCATAATACTGCTGTGTTCGGGCATTCCCGTGATGATAAACGTGGGTGTTTCAATCCCGCGTTTGCGCGCTTCGGCCAATTGATAGTTAATATGCCAGTCAAAAACATATGCTTTATCTTCGAACAGCATTTCAGCAATCAGCTGCTTGCGCCATTTGCCGCAAATCGGGGCTTTGGTCGAACCACTCAATATAATATTATCGGCACGGCATCCACTGGCACACAAACTGACAAAGGGACAATTGCGGCACATTGGGAGATCGACGGCTTTGGTCGCCGTTTTTCGCCGTTTTGCCATGACGCTTTTAAGTCCTTCTGAAATATGGCCAAAACATTCTACAAGTTTGAAACATGAAAAAATAGATCCGTCACTTCGGATATATATATTTTCATTTTCAACACACATACATGCTTTGCGTCGGTTTGTCAGTGGGGATGTTTCCTGTGCAGGCACCGTGACGCCGCCTTCGAATGCAATGGCATCGAGTGTTTCTTCCTGCAGTTGGTTATTATTAAAAGTATGTTCCCCTTGTTCACGTCCGCAGGGATAAAGAATTCCCAGGGTGATTTTGAGATCGCTCGGCAAAGCACGCCTAAAATCTGCAAATGCATCGATATTGGCCTGAGCATCAGAGGCACTGATCATGACATCGAGGTTGGGCAGAACACCATGTTTGTGGATTTTGTGTATCACTTCGATGGCATCGTCGTAGCAATCCCGTCCCGAAAGGCGGTTGCAAACTTCGCGGTCGGCACCGGACATACTCATTTGTATTTTCAGGCCATTCTTAATATGATCGACAACTTTTTGTAATAAACTATCATTATTTTTTAATAATAATAGATTGCTCAATAATCCGACAGATATTTTGGATTTGCTTTTGGCATAGTCGATAGCATCGAAGAGCCAGGGAACGATGAGCGGTTCACCGCCTGTAAAAGAGATTTGTAAATTCGGATTGAGCGAAATCCCGTCGTCGATCACTTGTTTGACTTGTTCGAGCGTGAGTTCATTTGGGCGTGCAGTTCCCGAACAGGCACTGCAATAGGCACAGCGCAGGTTACATGCATTGGTGACCTGAAACTGCAGCAGCTGCCGAGGTTTTCGGTAGGGGCGTGGTTCCCCAAAGAAACCGTGTTTGTCGAGGCGTTCACGCAGTGGTGATGGGAGTTTGCTCACGCCATGCCGGTGATCAAGAAGTGCCTGAAAAGATTCGAGTTCATCGGGCATGACGGCACAAAATGTCCCCAGGGATGGCGATACTGCAAGACCGCCGCCCTGGGTTGGAATTAAAGAACAATCGTTGGGCAGATGCATATTCGTTTGGATTTATGAATCATCTTCAGGCGGTTGTACGGGCTCGGGTGTTGGAATGTCAGGGGGTAGAGGTTCTCCCGAAAGAGGTTCCACTTCGCATACTGCGGAGGTGTTCGATTTCAGAATGCACTTTTCATCCGAATTGCAGGCTTGTGATTTTTCCCACATTCCATCGATGCATTTCATGACCATGTTGTCTTCGCATTTCATTTCATTGGGTTCGCATTCCTGAGGAGGCAATACCCCTGTCGTTGGCCCCATGTCGCAAAATGCAGATGTGTTCGACATTTCTATGCAAACAGCATCTTTGATGCATTCTTCTTCGAGTTTCCAAAATCCATCGACACATTTATAGACGTTATTATCTTCGCATTTCATGGCATCGGGTTCGCACTCCTGTGGTGGGAGAACTCCCGAAGTCGGTCCCATGTCGCATATTGCCGAAGTATTGGATATTTCTAAGCATATTCCATCCAGCTTGCTACAGTCATTCTCGGAAACCCAAACTCCATCGATGCATTTCATGACCTTGTTGTTATCGCATTTCATTTCATCAGGAGTGCATTCCATTACTTGCATACCTCCGTCGATATTTGAAACTTCACAGTATGCAGAAGTATTTGATTTTGAGGTGCAAACTTCGTCTGCCTTGCATTTTTTATCGAGTTCCCAATAACCGCCATCACATTTATAGACATTGTTGTCTTCGCATTTCATTTCATCTGGAGTGCATTCCTCGATAGGCATTTCACCTGCCAGGGCATCCAATTGACATACGGCAGAGGTGTTGGATTCTGCAAAACATACTTCGTTGCTGTTGCATTCTTCAGAAAGAATCCAAACCCCATTTACGCATTTGAAAACGTTATTGTTAGTGCATTTCATTTCATCCGGTTCGCATTCAGGGGGATCCTCGAGGCCTGGATCGTACGGCAGCACTCCTTCCAAATCCCTATAATCACAAACTGCTGAAATGTTCGATTCTTCGATGCAAATGCCATCACAAGTTTGGACTTTGTTCCATACGCCATCCTCACATTTCATGACATCTTTGTTGTCGCATTTCATTTCACCGGGTGTGCACTCTTCAATAGGCTCTCCCGGGTGAACAGCCATTTCACAATATGCAGAAGTGTTCGAGGATTCGATACATATCTGGTCTGAACTGCATTTTTCCAGCAAACTCCAGGAATTGTTTGCGCAGATATAGACACCATTGTTTTTGCATTGCTGCTCTCCGCTGGTGCATCCCTCTTCTTCGCAGGCAGCAAAAGTCGCCATCGAAAAGACGGCTGCCGATGCAGCAATGACTTTTCGTGCCGTTTGAAAGAGGGGGGATTTGGGCGCAGATTGGGAAATGACAAATGATGATTTGACGATCTCGATAGAGGTCACGCCCATCCAAAGCGTATCCTTTTCGCAGATACGAATGGGTTTGTTTATTCGCAATGCTACTTTGCGTCCAGCTCTTTCGAGCGTGACAGGTGTTTCGGTAAGTCTGACAACGACGAGTTCATTGTGTTCGTCCAGTTGGAGGCTGGCCAATGCAGAATCGCGCGATGTCACGCCGGTTTTGCATAGTGAAACTGTGTTATTCCCGGTAATAGGGAGACATTCAACGGGGGATTGGCCGTTGATAGAAAGGAACGTATTGCAGCTTATCATGATATTATCTCCACATATTTAGGCGTATTTTACGATATTGTTTCAAGACAGAGCATGAAAGCGTATCTCAACTCATTCTATTATAACAATTTAAAGCAATTTTGCCAGAGGTCCAGAAAAAAAAAGCCAACTTAACCTCCAAGTATTGTCGCGGTCAAGACAGTCGCATCCCCAGGGATTATATTTTCATCCATATAAATGCTGTACACAAGAAAAAAAAGGCTCCATTCAACATAGTCGTTGTATGGAGCCTTTTGGGGTTAGTTTATCTGAGTTCCCTATTCAGACGGATCCGGTGGATCTGCAGGCAACACTCCCGCTTCTGGTCCATAATCGCAGTACGCGGAAGTGTTTGATTCCTGGTAACAGGACTCACTACATTCTTCTTCGAGTGTCCACTGGCCACTATCATTACATTTATAGACATTGTTATCTTTGCATTTCATTTCATCGGCAGTGCATTCTATAGGTACTTCAGGGGATATGTACCCTAATAGTTCTTCTGACTTACAGTACGCGGAAGTATTTGATTCCTGGTAACAGGACTCGCTACATTCTTTTTCGAGCTTCCAATGTCCCTCATCACATTTATAGACATTGTTGTTTTCGCATTTCATTTCATCGATTTTACAATCATAGGGCAGTGGCTCTGCAACACCAGACGTTCTGGTGAGTTGACATGATGCAGATGAATTCTCTGTTTCAACGCAAGTCTCCTCATCGCCGCATTTTTCGAGTAAATTCCAGGAACCATTTGCGCAAATATAGACGCCGTCATTTTTGCATTTTTGCTGGCCGTTGTCACAACCGTCCTCATCACAGGCAGCAAAAGCAGCCATCGAAAAGACGGCAGCAGAGGCAGCAATGACTTTTCGTGCCGTCTGAATCAAGGGTGATTTGGGGGCAGGTTTGGAAAACACAAACGTCGATTTGACGATCTCAATCGTGGTTTTATCAATCCACAGTGTGTCTTTTTCGCAGATTCGAATGGGTTTGCCGGCACGGAGTGCCAATTTGCGTCCAGCCCTTTCGAGCGTGACTGGTGTCTCGGTAAGCCTGACAACAACGAGTTCATTATGTTCATCCAATTGGAGGCTGGCGATTGCCGAATCGCGCGATGTCACGCCGGTTTTGCATAGTGAAACTGTGTTATTGGCGGTAATAGGGAGGCATTCGACGGGCGACTGTCCATTGAGCGATAAAAACGTCTTACAGCTTATCATTTGAAATTCCCCTATAAAAAGTGTCGAAATCTGCTTATTTTATGCGAATTCTTAGTGTACTCGCGTATGGAAACGGCGAAGCACACAATAACGATTTTATTATAGCAAGAAAGATGGGGGGTGTCAGGTTGTCATGTCAAAAAAAGCGCGGGTGTATTGCCGTTGGCAATAGCCCGCGCCAAAGCCGTGCGTATTGCCCGATGGGGCAATAGCGCGGCATAAAAAAGAGAAGCTTCAAAAGAAAACATTTAGCTTCATGGTATTTGGGGCAATGATTCTTTAAAACCCTTAAATAAAATGTTAACATCGAAGGTAAACCATTCAGGGTGTGTCGTTTTATCCCTGAATTGTTGCATGGGTTTCGGTGGTGCATAAGTACCAGATGATTCGGGGGGGTAGCCAAAGCCAAATGCTTTGTTCAGTTGTTCATTCTGGGCCATCATCTCTTTTGCCCGATCCATGTAATACTGCCAGGGGTCGGCTGCGTTCATCGTTTTATACTTTTCTTCGGCAGCATAAGGAATCTGGCGCAGATACCAGATATTAAACATCTCATTATCGTAATATGTACTCAGTGGAAGTCCGGTAATCAATTTGTCGTAGACGGGAGAAAAGGTTCTGAGTGTTTTTCGGTATTCTGTGTCGTTGCCTTTATAAACGGCGAGGAAGTAGAACGTGTTGGCAATCGTATCTTCGTCATACGTGCCGCCAGCAAGATTTAAGGCAATGATGGCCATCATGGCCTTTTGGATGGATTCCTCAAAGAACTGCGGAATGTCCGTGCATTGATTCTTTAAATCTTTGGATGAATAGTTTTGGGGGATGCGTTTGAGGCAGGGATTGAGAACTTTTTTGATAACAAAAAAAGACCCAGGTTTCTTGCCGTGTTCTGCTTTGATTTGCTTTTCTACTTCATTGAGCAGATCAATTTTAGGCAGCGATTCGATTTGTTTTTTTATGGGCAGCAACTGTTTTGTCACATCTTGATTACATGGGAGTTTGTGACTGCGGTCTGCGTATGAACATATTTCATTGGCGCGTTTGTACCATTCCATTGCAAAGTTTATGTCAGGGGCAACTGAATCTGTTCCGTCTTCATATATTTTGCCGATTCGAAGTGCAAGGTCCGCCATTTTCGTTTCCCGGTTGATTGTATCTGCACTATATGTCCACATTTTACCATTCCACTTTACCATGACTTTTTTATAGTATTCGAGTGCAGTTGATTTGTTTTGTACCTTTTCTGAACCTGAATCATAAATTAATCCTAATTCATAATAAAACTCTTCCTTGTCACCCGAATATAATGTAGAATCGAGTTGTAACTGCATTGCAATGGCTTTCTTGTACCATTCGATGGCTCTTTCATCATCTTCGATTTTTTTTGCCATTTGGGCGATCAATCTTGCCTGAGCTTTTGCGTTTGCATATCTGTAACTTCTCGCTTTGTCGGTTTCAGCAATGAAGGCATCGGATTGTTTTTCGTGTGCTTCGATATATTTTAAGGCCCATGTATGAGCTCTAGCGGCATCGTTGTCACGCTGAGCGTCCTCGCGAATAACCGATGCAATATTACCGGCCTGATTGTATTCATGAGTATTCATTTTATCGATATAATCGCGTTCCCGGATTTCATATAATTTGTCTTTCCATTTTTCGAGTGATTGTGCATCGTTATCTTCCTGGGCTTCTTCTATTGCATTTTCGGCAACTTTTTCGGCTTCGTAATACAGGTTGCCACGGCTGTAATAATCATAGGATTTCTCTGAATCGTAAGAAATATTCCACAGTTTGCAATAATCCGAATATGCATCATTATCATGCTTTTTATTATGGTTGAACAGATCACCAAGGAATTTTAACGCATTAATATTTCCTTTGTTTGCAGCATCTTTGTACCAGTCGAGTACCTGGTCTGCAGTCATTGCGGGTTCATCTACTTCCATCGCGATGATGGCATTTAACAGGTCGGGCAGCAATGTACCACCATCTTCTTCGTAATCTTTAATCTTTTTGAAGACTTCAGGATTGAAGGGCTTTTCCTGATTGAGATTGCCGCGGCATCCTGTAATGGCGCGAGTCTGTGCACGCAGAATGCGTACGTTGATATTGGCCAGATCGGAGGCATAAGTCTGAAGCCATTTGCCTGCCAGTTTGTAATCAATCTTATAATCGAGCGAGTTTTCTGCAGCATCCTCTACAGAATAGATTACTTCTTCATCTTCTTCATTGATTTCAAATTTTTCACCTTCGCATTCACTATAATAATATAATTGCCCAATTTCCCCCTTGTCATATTCAAATTTGCAAATCATATTTTCAAATTGATTCTGATAATAATCGTGCAGCTTCATCCAAAGATGATAGGTGCCCGATTCAGAATAAACACGCGTAGCTTCAGTATCTTCCGTGGTCTGATTCTCATCTGCAGGAATACCGATTTTATCGGCATGTTTCATGGTTAATATAAAACGGGCATCTTCGTTGTTTTGTAAAAAAGCTTTTCTCAGCCAGAAGAAGGATCTTTTCTCTTTGGATTTGTTTGCTGTATTGCGTGAAATACTGGGATCAGATAATAAATTGAGCTCATGGATCATGGCAATTGCATAAGAAGCATTGCCGACATCATGTGCAGCAGCACGCACCAGCAGTTCATAGCCTTTGGCTTGGTTTTTATCCACACCAATACCATCCCAATAGACTAATCCTAATATATATTCAGCATTGCCAAATCCACGCTTTGCCGCTTCATGGAGCCAATTGAGTTCTGTATTAAACGTGTCATCGGCCGAAAACAGGGGCGAAAGTTCATATATAATTGATGGATCGGCACTCAAAAGCGCGAGCTCATTGCCCGATTCGACAGAAATATCGCGCCAACGAATCATTTCACGATGTATATCTTCATCGGAGAGTATATCGCTCTTTTTGTTATGATTATCCCAATAAACGATATTTCCAATCTTATCCCTGTACATCATTTGCAGGATAAACTGCGCTGCGGCATCCCCCTGGACGGCTGCATCCATATAGGTTTGTGCATCGGGCATCGGTGACGCATCGGGCGTGAATGTGATGCTTTCCAACTGCAGCACATCGGCCGTCGCCGGTTCGGGGGCGGGTTCTGCAGCAGGGGATTGAGGCGCTTCCTGGGGAACTTGTTCGGGTTGAGCATCGGATGGAGCTTCTGATATTTCGGGCTGATCGGTGGCTGCTATGGGAGCTTGTGCGGTACCCGCGCAGGATGCACAGATGGCTAAGAGGGCGATGGCGAGGAGCGTATTGATTCTTTTTATGGGATTCATGGGTGATCCTGATGTGCGCGCGGTGGGGGCGTGACGTGCAGACCGCACGAGAGACGTGCGGACCGCACGTCTTTACTAGAGGGATATGAGAGACGTTCAGACCGCACGTCTTTACTTTGGGGGGTATACTATTTTTTGTGGCGCGCGGCTATTGGCGTTTTACGCCAATACGCCTGCGCTTCGCCGCTATCCCTGCGGGATACGCGGCAAATGTCTGAATGGTCATCACTTGGTCTTTCTTTGATCCTTAAATAATGATGAACAAAAGAAATGTAAAAATAAATTCACTATTTTGTTGATTTTAAATCCATGGCGAGTGATAGCATGATGTGTGATGGCAATGTCGCTGCACAACATCATGGAGGAAAGTACTATGTCAAAATATATCGATCCGTTCACTGATTTTGGGTTCAAGCGAATTTTTGGTCAGGAAGAACACAAAAGACTCCTGATTGGTTTTCTGAATGCACTGTTTGAGGGTGAATTTGTCATTAAGGATTTAGTCTATCGGGATAAAGAACAGATCGGCAAAGTACGCCAGGACCGAAGCATTATCTACGATATTTACTGTACGCTGGATAATGGCAAACACTTTATTGTGGAGATGCAGAACAGAAAACATGTAAATTTTGCTGATCGCGCGCTATACTACATTTCGGGGTCTATCATTGCTCAGGGGAAAAAGGGGAAGGATTGGCACTACGAGTATTTCCCGGTTTTTGGTGTCTACTTTATGAAGTTTAAAGAGGAGACTTTGGGAGATGCCTATCGGACGGATTTTCGCATCGCCAAAACGCTTGAGATGGTAGTTCCCAAAAAGAGGCACAAAAATAAGAAACGCGCAGTAAAACAATCGTCTCTTGTGAATAAAATTCGCATGATATTTCTGCAGATGCCGCAATTTACCCTTAAAGCAAACGAATGCAAAACGAACTTTGAAAAATGGATGTATGTTATGAATCACATGGACTCACTCGATAAAATCCCCTGGGCTGCACAGGACGAACTCTTTGAAGAACTCGCCAAAGTG
Source organism: Pseudomonadota bacterium (assembly GCA_017613855.1). The sequence goes on along the minus strand of JAGACY010000017.1, from coordinate 1,593 downwards.
AGCAATGTCGCTGCACTCACGCCAGAAGAACGCATCGCCTACGATGAGTATTTGCGCCAGTATCGCGATAATCTGGCGATACAGATGGCTTCTGTGCAAACTGGCGAAAGAAGAGGCGAAAGAAGAGGCGAAAGAAGAGGCGAAAGAAGAGGCGAAAGAAGAGGCAAGAAAAAAGAAAAACAAAGTATTGCAATGAATATGCTGAATAAAGGATATGCCTGTGAAGATATTTCGGAAATCACAGGGCTTTCCCTTGCCGAGATTGATAAACTGAACCAAGGGGTGAACCAATAAAAGAAGCGCGGGCGTATTGGCAGTGCCAATAGCCCGCGCCCAAGCCGTGCGTATTGCCAACGGCAATAGCACGGCCCCTATCCATAATTACAATAATTACAGCATATCCTTGACGGCTTCCTTGATGCGGCCGAGTTTGACTTTGGCGGCGGAGGCCATGACGGGATATTCCTCTTTGTTTGTTGCCATGCGGACGCCGAGGTAGGCTTTGAGTTTGGGTTCTGTGCCGGATGGACGCAGGGAAATCCAGCTGTTATCGGCGAGATAGAATGTGAGCATGTCCTGTTTGGGCAGGTGGATGACGGGTTCGACCGAACCATCGGCGAGTGTGGTCGTTTTGGAGTTGAGCAGGTCGCGGACGCGGACGACGTCGATGCCGGCGATGGAGTGGGGGGGATTATTGCGCAGGTTGGCCAAAACCTTGGTCATCGTGTCTTTGCCCGAAAGGCCTTCGTAGAATTTTTCGGCGGCGTCTTCCTGGTGGATGCCGAATTTGATGTAGATTTCGTCGAGAACATCGCTGACTTTGCGGCCGTTTTTCTTGCAGTCAGCGGCGAGTTCGGCGAGGAGGAGGACGGAGATAATGCCGTCTTTGTCGCGGGCGTCGCTGTAGGTGAAGCCGAAGGCTTCTTCGTAGGCGAAGAGGAAGTTCTGGCCGCGTTTGACGCGTTCATCGGCGACGTTGCCCATCCATTTGAAGCCGGTGAGGGTTTCCTGGAAATCGACGCCCATGCCTTCGCAGATGGCGCGGGTGAGCGGGCTCGAGACGACCGAGCAGATGGCGAACGAATCTTTGTTGCGCTTGTCTTCGGGGAGGTGATTGATGATGTAATAGAGCATCAATGCGCCGATTTGGTTGCCGCCGAGGAGTTTGTAATCGCCGTCCATCGGGATGGCCACGCCGAGGCGGTCGGCGTCGCCGTCATTGGCCAGGACGATTTCGGCGTTGACTTCTTTGGCGAGTTTGATGGCGCGCGGCCAGGTATCGGTGCGCTCGGGGTTGGGGGCATCGAGGCCGGCAAAGTCGCCCGATGGGGTCTTTTCTTCTTCGACGACGCGGACTTTCTTGAAGCCGGCTTTTTCGAAGGATTTGCTGGCGCATTCCCAGCCCGTGCCTCCGAGCGGCGTATAGACGATGTCGACGTCGTTGGCGCCCGTATGGACGGCGCTCTTGACGACCCAGTCGATGTAGGCGTCGATCATGGCATCGCCCATGATTTCGACCATGCCTTTATCCATGGCCTCGCCGAGTTCCATCGAATCGTGGTTGATGTCATCGAGTTTGTCCATGTCGAACGG
>JAGACY010000108.1 GCA_017613855.1 Pseudomonadota bacterium | reverse complement strand
TTAATAAAGAAGGATTAATAACATATTTATCAAGTGAGAAATTTAAAGGTATAGGGCAAACCGACGAGTGCAAATACCCCGATGGTTTTGATATCGACACCGGATTCCGTCAGGCGTGCAGCGAGCGTCGAGCTCGTCAGAAGCAAGGGAAATCCGCTTGCGATGCCCATCAAAAAGATGAGCAGAATGTTGAATTGAAAATAGACTGCGATGGTGTCGAGCCAGCTTTTTTTGGGGGTCCCAGCTTCCTTGCCAGACATAGGTCATTCCTGATGTACCGCCCCTCCGGGGCGTACCAATAATTATCAATTATCAATTATCAATTATCCATTATGCATTAAGCATTATGCATTCTGCATTGCTAAAGACATGCCCACCCCCCGGGGCACAAGTGGTCTTATAGCATTAAACGCAAGGAACGCATAAAAAGGGCATCATTCCTGTGCAATCGATTCATCCTGACAGCAGCGGAAACCGTCACCGCGATTGGGAACATAAGACATATAATTGGATTGCTGTTGTGCCGAGGAGCACTTCACATCTGCATTTCCGGAATTATAAGCACCGCCCATGAGGATGCCGCCTTCGACCCATTCACGGACATTGCCGGACATATCAAATACACCGGCAGAGGATTTGCAGCCGGACTTGGAACCAGTCACAGCCGGTTCAACCCCATCGGTATCTATGCACGTTTTGGCAGCATACGATGCCCCATAGGGATAAGCCTGCTTGCCGCATGCTTCCATCCATTCTGACTGGGTACAAAGGCGTTTCCCGGCATCCAGACAGGCATTGCGGGCTTCTTCGTAAGTCACATTGCTCCAGGGGACCGTGCCGCGATAATTGCACGCCAGCGTCACACCGGTTCCTTCTGTTTCTGATGTCGCATTGGTACGCGAAGCTTCGTAGGAATCAATCATGAAATTGCCGCTTTGAGATTGGATTTTCACCATGGCGGCTTCATTTTGTTCACAGACGTCATCCGTACATGCAGCCAATCCGGCACAGGCGAATAATATCAAAGAAATCGTCAATTTTTTCATGGAATACTCCCGGTTATATGACTCGGAAAAGCGTCCGTCCTGCAAAGAACAAATCACCTTCCTCGAGACGTGTTTCTTCGTGAAGTTGTACGAAAGTTCCATTCAGGGAATGGTCAATGAGAATGCCACCGCGCTGAGTCCATCGAATGGTAAAATGCCGATCGCTCATCTTCGTATCTTCGGGGAAAAGGAAATCACCTTCAGTTCTGCCAACGACGATGCCATTTTCCGGTGCCATGCATGCGCGCCCACGACGACCGCCGCGCAAAATCTCAATGAGTCTGAAGTTTTCCCCATGATTCGGCGAAGAATAGAACTCAGTACCAAATTCTTCGGCAAAATGATCGGGCGCGAAGAATTCATACAAAAAATAATGGTCACCCGCTCGGATAATATCATTATCCTTCAGCAAAACCTTATCCTTGGCGCGAACAAAAATGCCATTCAGTGCGCCCATATCCTCGAGCATAATGACGTCGCGGTTCGTCGTCATGCGGGCATGCATCGGAGAAAGCATCGAATCTTCCAGACAAATATCAGCATTATCACCGCTGCCGATGGTACACTCTGGATATGCACGGTAAAACTCGCCCGCCTGTTCACCGGTCAAAACGCGAATCGCCCGTCCCTGCGGCCCCAACAGCGGCGAATAAAGCACGACCGATTCTTCCAAGCATTCTTCTACCTCGGAAATCTGTGTTCCGCACACATTACAAAACTTAAATCCCGGTTTGACCGGCATGCCACAATGACTGCAAACTTGACTCATGATGCCCTCCAAAAAATGGCGAGTATATATCTAGCGGATATCTGAAAATTTGGCAATCATGAGCTGCTTGCGTAAACGCTTATCCGAAAAATGTCGGAATCACCCATCCAATACTAAAAATGATAAGGACGAGAATCAGCAGTTGTAATTCTGTGCGTTGCATGGCGTGCCTCCCCTGGCGATAAAAAAATCCGTTTTGCTCCTAAAGAAAATGTCATGCCAACTTAAATTAACCTTTAATTTCAATTACTTACAGTATTTTCACTTTTCAAAACCGCTAAAAACCACGACATTTTGATCATACGCTGGTGATAAATGTTCGCCATGCCATGGGTAGCCGTACCGCTTAAAACCTGATATATGTGATTTTGGAGATGCCCGGGCTATGCCGCCAGGGCGGCATACGCCTCGGGTGCGGCGCTATGATCATACGCGCCGCAAATTGAATGGGAATTCCCGGTACTGTGCCTCACATACCAGGTATAAATTTGACTTCAGTTCATGCATCCGTGTGCCCAGGCACGCGTCGGATGCAACCTTTGACGCTTTCATCTTATCATTGTCCGGGGATTGGGCAATTTCACCGCCTCCTCGCTTTTGCTATCCAAAAAGGAAATTCATGTCAGTCCAAACCTTTCAGCAGGATATTCTCGAATCTGTCGCTTCTGCATGCCGCCAATTGGGAGCCGATATTCAATCGAATCAAATCAGCCTGGCCCCCGTTCCCGAAACAGCCTTTGGTGATATTGCCATGGCTTGTTTTCCCCTGCGCGGAAAAGTGAATGCATTGCCCGAAAATGTGCGCAGCAATCCCGCCGCCATTGCCCAGGAATTGGCCAAAATCCTCAATGAATTGCCCTATTTTGACGAAGTGCGTGCCCAGGGACCTTACGTCAACATGTCCTATGATACTTCGCGGCTATCCAAACTCGTGCTGTCCGAAATCCTCGGCAATGGCGAGCATTTTGGCGATCTGGGTGACAAAAAATCCCGCATCATGATTGAATTTTCGGGACCAAACACGAACAAACCCCAGCACCTCGGGCATTTGCGCAATAATGTCATTGGCGAATCCATGTCCCGGATTTTAAAGAAAGCCGGATACGATGTGGTTAAAGTCAATATCATCAATGATCGCGGCATTCACATCTGCAAGTCGATGTTATCCTATATTCGCGATGGTGCCGACAAAACCCCCGAAAGCGTCGGTAAAAAAGGCGATCATCTCATCGGCGATTACTATGTCATGTTCGAAAAAGATTTCCAGGCTGAATACGGTGCATGGCTCCAATCCGAAGAAGGTACCGCCGCTTTCGAATCATGGAAATCCTCACCCGAAGGCATCAAGGCTCAAAAAGCCATCGATGCCTATGCAGCCCAGCCCGAAGGCAAGAAAAAAGGCAAAGCACCAGCCGATCTCTTTGCGGCTTTCAAATCCGATTACAAAGATCGCTACTTTAACGAGAAAAGCGCACTCGGCCGCGAAGCTTCGTCCATGCTCATAAAATGGGAACAGGGAGACGAAAAGACCCGTGAACTCTGGAAAAAGCTCAATACATGGGTCATCGACGGCTTTATGGATACCTACAAAACCCTGGGTATTACTTTCGATAAACTCTATTACGAGAGTCAAACCTACAAACTGGGCAAAGATCTGGTTGCACAGGGACTCGAATCGGGAATTTTCCACAAACTCAGCGATGGCGCGGTTGCCTTCGATCTGGCACAGATGGGATTGACCGGCGATAAAATCGTTTTGCGTTCCAACGGGACGAGCGTTTACATCACTCAGGATATCGGCTGTGCCATCGAACGCTACAAAGATTACCATTATAATCGCATGATCTATGTCGTCGCCGACGAGCAGAACCACCACTTTAAGGTCCTGTTCTCCATTTTGGGGTTGCTCAGACCGGAACTCAAAGGACAATTTGAACATCTTTCGTATGGTATGGTCACACTGCCCAATGGCCGCATGAAAAGCCGCGAAGGCACCGTCGTCGACACGGATGATCTCATCGAAGAAATGGCACATCTCGTCAAAGGCGTCATGGATGATAAAACCAACCGAGAGCACTATGCCGATGCCGACGAGGCTGAGCTTGTCCGCCGTTCTCAAGTCATTGCACTCGCTGCGATTAAATATTTCCTGCTCGATGTTACTCCGGGATCATGGATGGAATTTAACCCCGAAAAATCGCTCGATTTACAGGGACGTACCGGTGCCTATTGTTTGATGAACTATGCCCGCACGCGATCCATCCTGCGCAAAGCAGGCTATGTGCGCGATCAAAATGCCGATCTTTCAAAGCTCAATTCCATGCAGGAAAAGAAACTCCTCATGAATCTGATGAAATTCCATTCGACATTGAATTGGGCTGCCGAAAGCCGCGATCCCTCCAAATTGGCCGAATATCTCTTTAATCTCTGCAAATCCTTTGCATTTATCTTTACCGATAAAGCAGGCCATCCCATTCTGACTTGCGAAGATCCCCTGGTAAAATCTGCCCGTCTGGCTTTGGTCGATGCCATTGGCGTTGTGCTCAAAATGGGATTGAACCTTTTGGGAATTGAAACTCTCGAAGAGATGTGAGCCTGTGAACGGATTAATCATTCGAAGCAACAAACTGAAGGATTCGGATGCGATCATCGACTGGCTCACGGACGATGATCGCATTGTGACAACGTACGCCGCACATATCCAATCGAACAAGGCCTATCCCAATGGCCTCGAGTTGATGAATATCTATGAACTTGAGATCGTCGAACGCCCCAACCAGGAATTTGCGCGCATGACTTCAGCTTTATGTGCAGAGCGTTTCGATAATATCACGAATGAAATTCAATCGTATGCCTGTGCTTGTGCTGCAATAGAAATGACATCCAATGTCTGCCCCAAAGATGCCGTCATTCCCGATGTGTTTTCATCCCTTCTGTCGACATTTGCTGTCATGAATACGGCACACGAACTGTCGACAACCGTGCTTGCCTGGTTCGAATGCTTTGTACTCTATCAACTCGGGGCGATGCCAAACCTCGAAATGTGCGCCAAATGCGCCAAACCGCTTCAAAAATCCGAATGGTTCCAGCAGGAACTTGGCTTTTTATGCGCAGATTGTGCGATGAAGCAAACCAACATTCCCGCATTTGTTCTCGAAGCAATACGCCGTCTCAGATATCAAACCATCCGCACAACCGTACAAAATGCACTATCGCGGAACGATGAAATGCAGCGCCGGCGCATTCTGGCACCGGTACTCAAATTCCTGGCTGCCGTCATGTGCGACAACAGCCCCTTTAAAACACTTAAAGCCCATCGATATATGGCCGAAACCACCTTGGGGATGGAATTATAATGAATGCGTAATGCGTAATGCGTAATTGAATAACAAAACTAAAGGGCAACTCTAAAGCTAAAAAACTTCATTCTTTAGGAATAAACTTGAGAATCCCCCACTGCTAACTGCTAACTGCTAACTGCTAACTGCGAATTGCGAATTGCTAATTTATGAAAGAGCCCATTATTTGCTACATCATCTGCGTTGCCCTGACGGCAATCTGCGTGTTTACTCAGGCACTGGGTTCGCCGGTTTCTGATATCACCTGGTTTGTAGCCATCTTCAGTCTGATAGCAGTGCCACTCATCGCCGTCCGGTATATCCATCCCCGCGACGAAGCAGGCGCAGGGGTTACCATTTCTTGGTCTGCCAAAGATCTGCTTACGGGACTGGCTGCAGTTGCCATTCTTCTCATTCCCGTTGCCCTCGGAAACCACTTTGTACGCACAGTCATTCAGGGATTGGAGTTTCACTTTGCATGGAGCAATTATGCGAACCTGCAAGCGCCTATCTATTATGAAATCTTTATCCAGCTGATGTGTGTCGCATTGCCCGAGGAATTCTTTTATCGCGGTTATTTGCAGACAGCATTTCTCAAGTTTTTTAAATCGCGCTCAAAAGTCGAAAAATATGCGCCTGCGCTTGCAATTGTATTGGCAAGCCTCTGTTTTGCCTGTGCCCATCTGCCAAGCGGCAATATGACGCGATTATTGACATTCTTCCCTGGGCTGCTGTTTGGTTTTCTCCGCTATCGAACGGGTGGATTACTCGGGGCAATCGTCTGCCATGCCGCATGCAATCTGATGATGACGGTATTGAATGTGCATTATTTTGGGTAGCGTGAACAATTCGTAATGCGTAATTCGTAATGCGTAATTACTCAAGTATTCCCAATGTTATCACTAAAGAATTAAAGTATCTTTAGCTTCAGAGACATATTTAGGGACTTGCAACCCCAATTACGCATTACGCATTACGCATTCAGAAAGTCATTTACTCTTAGCTTCAGACCTAAACCTCAGGTATTGTCATTCAATTGCGCATTGCGAATTGCGAATTACGAATTAAATAGCAATGCGTGCGATGGCTTCGAGAATTTCATTGCGCAAAGTACCCGGGCGCAAATGATTTAAAGCCTTTTTATAATAGGGCACGGCAATGCGATTTTCGCCGCTGATTTCGGCCAGTCTGGCATGCAAAATGAGGAAATCGAATGTCCCAAAGAGTTCCACAACTTCGTTCGACAGAGATAATGCCAGTTTGTAATTCTCCTGATTGCAGGCTTCCTGGCACCAGCCACGAACCAGCTCAAAAGCACGTCCATCCGAAAATTCTGCTCCACGGTGCATGCCTCTGCGCAGATTCTGAAGTGCATCCAGCCAATGTCCTTCGGTGACATCACACCAAAACAACGCCATATAAGCACTTCCCAGATCGGGGTCACCATCAATGGCACGAAGCGCGCAGCTCCGGCAGCTATCATCACAAATGCCGCGTTCTGCACACATGAGTGCATATTCGGCATTGGCCTCGGGCGTAGGATGTGTCATGGTCAAATCATGCAGCATCTGGAAAGCTTCATCGTTGAATTCGAGCTTTCGCATGGCAAGTGCAAGTATCATGCGAGCTTTGTCACCTTCGCCAGGCAAAGCACATGAAAGCGCATACTCTGCTGCAGAACGTGCCGCTTCGTAGTTGGCGTCATCGTAAAATTCCTCGGCTTTTTCGAGATGAACCTGATAGTGAGACACGAGCTTCTTTCCTTAAACGCCCATACCAAACGGAATTGGGGATTGATAGGATGATAGTGTTCTCAACGAAGAACACTTGGGGAGAACGGAGTTGCCATGATACCCGGAAGCCACTTAAAAACTCCCGGGATGGGGAAAAACGAATACAGGCCTTTCTAGCAAAGCCTGTTTCCTAGGTTTCCGGCATGATCCCTCATGGCATGAATTAGCAGCGTGTATAAACCGAAATCAGCTCGGGTGTCCTGTCTCTGAATTTGCCGATGAATTTCTTGATGGCATCCAGACAACCGGGCTCATTTTCGAGATGGATCTTCTCGGCAAAGGCATTCCATTTGTCGAGCATTTCTCTCTCTTTCTCGGTTGGCTCAGCTTTTTTCATCAGTTTCTGAAGGTTTTCAATCTGGAAAACATACTCACCCAACTCGGCAGGAATCTGACGGCCGCAATAAGTAACCGGACCACATGGCTCAAGTCGGCGTGCGCCCATGCCCAACAGGAATTTAAACGGAGCACCCGTCAATTTTTCGAGTTCCTTTAAGACATCACCAAGATAGAGATTGTCAAAATACAGCGTACCAAGATGCTGCCCCAGACGCTCAAGTTCACCGCCAAGTTCGGTGCCCATCAACAGATCCTGAGTCATGATTTTTTCTTCCAAAACCTTGGTGTCACATGCATAAAAAGTCAGTTCGTCTTTCATTTTTGCTCCTATTTCTGCCATTTGGCCAACAAAACAGTTTCCTTTTACCCCGAAATGAGGCTTTCGTCTATCTGAACTCCAAATCATGATGCATTATTCATGCATCATGATGCATTGCAGCCAATAGCCGAATCATGAGAGCTGCCGCATTGCGCTCTTACTTTTCGAGTGCCATCATCTTGTCGATGCGACGTTGATGCCGTCCCCCTTCGAAATCAGTCTTTAAAAAGGTTTTGACGGCTTCTCGTGCGATGGCAGGCCCCGTAATATTGGCACCAAAACAAATGATATTGGCATCATTGTGGCGGCGTGTCATTTCGGCTTCGTATGCATGGTGCACGAGCGCTGCGCGAATGCCATGCACTTTGTTGGCAGCAATCGAAATGCCAATGCCCGTGCTGCATACGAGCACACCGGCAGCAACGCGCTTGTCTGCAACAGCGTGAGCAACGGCCGCCGCAAAATCAGGATAATCGCATGAACTCTTGTCATGCGTGCCCATATCCTCGACCTCATACCCCATTTCGATGAGCATTTTTTTGAGGTCTTCTTTCATGTCAAATCCCGCATGGTCACTGCCAATAGCAAGTTTTTGTCCTGGTTCGATCATGATTATTCTCCCAATAATTGTTCCAATTCCGTCAGGGTATCGTTAAACGATTTGAGTGCAAACTCGATGGGGGCGGGCGTACTCAGGTCGACACCGGCATCCTTGAGCAGTTCAACCGAATTTTTGGAACATCCGGCTTTGAGCATGTCGATATATTTTGCGGCATTCTCGGGGCTTTGTTCGATGAGATTGGCAAACGACAGTGCGCTCGACAGGCCGGTCGCATAGCTGTAGACATAGTATTTATAATAGAAATGCGGGATATATGCCCATTCAAGCTTGTCGGTTTCGTCCATCGTATAATCGGGACCATAGTAGCGCTTAATGAGTGAACCATAGAGTTCGTTGAGCCACTTGGCCTGGATGGCTTCATCCTTTTCGACCGCAGTATGGGTCAGATATTCAAACTCGGCAAAGAGCGCCTGACGATAAATCGTGGTGCGGATATTTTCGAGTTTATCGACGAGCAGATCTATCTTTTCTTCTTTGGTCTGAGCATTTTTATACAAATAATCATTCAATAAGGATTCATTTGTCGTCGATGCAATTTCGGCCAGGAAC
>JAGACY010000107.1 GCA_017613855.1 Pseudomonadota bacterium | reverse complement strand
GTTTTAATATTTCGACATATCCATAAACAAAAAAGCCACGAAAATTTCGTGGCTTTTTTTTATTTAAATTACTTACGATTTTTGAGGCAATTCTAGCAGGTTTTGTAGTGTCTTTTTCTTAGTGTCTTCTTTAAGCATAATTCCCCCTTTATTGACTTTAATAAGAAATATGCATTTAAAGCGCTAAATATAAGAAAACGTAATGGTTTGGTTCGGAATGGGGGAGGGGCCCCATTTCGCACAAGTCGGCGAAAGCGATAATAAAAAAACAAAAAATATTGTGGGTTCCAAGGGGCTCAGCCCCTTGGCAGGGTCCGGGGCAGAGCCCCGGCTGAATAGTTACATTTAAGCAATCCCCTTACGTTTAATGCATTGGGCATAAGCTTCCTGCTCCTGCTCAAACAAAAGTTTATAGTCGATTTTTTCATGGTAATTCTTTTTGTGTGCCATTTGGTCTTCCGGCGATTCATAAAGAATGAACCCCATGAGATAATCAATCTGCAGTTCAAAATCGGAAGTATCCTCTGCCAGAATATCGACAATCCCAAGCCACTGTGCGTGTTCGGAATCCAGTCGTGTTTCGCGCTCGATGTAAAACTGTGCATCCTCGGGATGAGGGGCCCAGCCATGTGCCCATGCATACCCGCCTGCACCGGGAATGAGTCCCCAGGATTTTTCAGGAAATCCAAAGACTGCCTTTGGTGTGGCAATCACAGAATCCGCAGCGAGACAGATTTCTGTACCGAGGCCGAGAGCATAACCATCGACACAGCAAATGACATGGAGGGGGGATTGCCTCAATTGATGGATGACGCTGCGCTGCCATGCAACGTGAGATAAGATCTCCTCACTGCTCCACCCTACCCGTTCCTTTTGATCGGCTCCGGCACAAAAAATGGGCAGTCCTTTGGGAGAAATCTTTGAACTTTCGAAAGAAACAGCCCTAATCTTCTCGGGAAAGTCGTGATTTAACGACTCGATCAGGTCTTCAAGTTCATGGATATCGGCACGTCCAAAGGCATTGACCTTGCCGATGTCAATTGTACAGCGCGCCAGAGCATTTTCGTAACGAACTGAAATCATGACGGTCTTTGTACAGACGTGAGGTCTGCAATCTCCCAAAATGAAATTTCGCCGCATTGGCCGACGGCCAAAAGGCGAAATGCGCAAGGCGTATTGAGGCGAATGCCGAAATAGCCTGCGCACCGAAAAAAAAAGAAGCCATTCTGATGTGAATGGCTTCTGATAATTACGTTCTTGGTGTGACGCTATAATAAGCCCACTGGCTGATTTTATCGAGCGGTGTAACGGTTTCTTTTTCAGAATCGACGAGGAACCTCACGAAATTATCGCGATTGTTCAACTCGTATTTGTAGCCGATTTCGACGAGAGAAGATTTATTTTTGGGATTATTTGCGCCCGTTGCGATCTTCGTTACCCAACTGCATTTTCTGTCATTCTTGCACTGCTCTACGCGGCGGTTGGCATTCGGTTCGCCATTCGTCAAAAGCCAGGCCATGGCATTAATAAACTCGGTCTGCTCAAGCACCTTGACAAATGCCGTACAAATATCTTGATAATCCTTGCTTCGGCAGGCATGGCCGCGCGTCCAGCGTTCTGTGCGCGGAATTCCGAGATTGTTGGTATATTCGCGAGGATAGATGTCGACGGGCTCGACCTTTTCCATATTTTCACCGGCGGCCATCAGGTCAATTGCAAGCAGTCCCCTTGGTTCCAGACTCTTACTCGCCCAGTTAAAGCGGAACTTCGCAACCTTATTCTCGCCAAGTTCTTTCCATTGGAAATACGCCGAATAATCATCCTCAAACTCATGCATGACTGTCCAGCCAATGATTTCGTCATTTGAATGCTTCGGATCGCTGGTCAGCTTGAGGAAGTGAAGCAGAAAAACGCCGCCTAAATCAATACCGACATCGAATTTATGGGCCGTAATAGCGTGAACGACGCTTTCCGGACGTTTGAGATTCTCTTCGACCGTCGCATAATTGAGCAGGTTGCGGTCAAAAATACTCGCCATGGCATTGCGGGGAACGACGATTTTCGTTTCCAGGTCGACGATCCAAACCGGACCGACGGTGACGGCTTCATCCTGGTAATCCAGATAGACTTCGTATTGCGGGTCCGGCGTCTGGTCAGCTCCTACTTCCGTATCCGTATCCAGATGCAGCGCACGCCATTCACCACGCTTAAGGAAGTTCATATTAAACCGTTTTTCCAGGAACTGCTTATTGACGAGGGATTCTATGGTGACGCGCTTTTTGCGAGCGTTGATGGGGGCACCGCTCTTCTTGTGCTCAATCACCGCATCCATATATTTCGGGTCTAAAACCTGAAATTTTTTGACGATTTCAATGGCTTCCGCTTCACGTCCCGCAAACTTGTCCTGAATCAAATACTTGCGGCTCTTTATCTGCTCCATATCCTGAACGACATTCGAATTGGAACGCGAATAAATAATGTAGCCAAGCGCACCGCCTAATCCAAGAACGACGAGAATAGAAACAACGAGAATGATGATAATGACGTTTCGACTCATACCAACCTTTCCTAAACAAGACTTGCCACACAGCAAATCAGTTTACGATTTATCATGGTTTGGGGCTAGGCGACAATAGGCTTTTAGCACGTTTTGTAAAGTCTGCTATGCCTGACGGCATACGCAGACAAAAAAGCCGCGCTATTCGCCAACTTGGCGAATACACGCGGCTGCGCTGCGCGCTTTTTTTTAGCGACTTACTTCGCATTCTTACAACGTGTCGGCATATACTTCAGCCACTTATTCTTATCAGAACCCATCAGTCCAAATACGTCTTCCGGTGTATCCGCCAGACTCCAAATGCCTATCTTAGCCGCCTGCGCTTCACTCTGGGCATCACAAATTGCCTTACGCTTCCCGCATTGAAAATCTGTCCTCGAAAATGCATAGCCTTTACGGGCATGTTCTGTACTAAAATCGTAAGAGGCATTGTTCAATTCATATCCAATATAGGCAAGAAAACGCTTTTTGGTTGCATCCAGACCGCAGCTGCCATCTTTCTGAGTCTGTTCGCAATAAATCGTAACCTCTGCCTTATACGCAAGCAGGTTGGATGCCGCCTCCCATGACTCATATCCCATGGGCTCGTTGTCATTCGTATAATCCGTGTCCTTTATGCAGGTATAATAATTAAAGTTATTCTTCCCTTTGGTGCACTCAGGTGCATCTATTCCATGGACACGAATATCATAGCGCACATTGCGCCAGTCATAATTTCCCGCTGAATCCGCAGTATATTCATAATCGTTACATGTACCATCGGACTTCGCGCGTACCCAGAGGGTGTCTCCATCCGTCCATTGCAAAATCGTGGCTTTGCGTCCATCAACCAGCTTGCACGTCGGCAAATCCTCACTGCATTTCTGAACATTCGAATAACAGCTGGAATCACATTTTTTGACGGATTCATAGCGTGGACAGCCATTATGCATAACACATTCACTTAACGTTCTGCCTTCACAGATTCTTTTGCCAACTTCACAGGCACCGCTGCAGGCAACACATTCCCCCTTGGAACATGATTCCGGACATTTTTCGATTTCAACCTCCACGGGACAGCCATCTGCATCGGTTTGACATTCCATCACGGTTTGACCTTCGCAATAGAATTGCCCAATATTACATACATTATCGCACTCTTTCGGTATGGTATCCGGCACACACTGATTGGATTCACATCCGTTGGAACAAGTTTTTTCATCCTTCCAATTGGTGCACCCATTCTCTCCCACAACACAGTTCTGCAAGACATTCCCTTCGCAGCGCACGTCATTCTGGGTACAGGCATTCGTGCAACTGGGGGGATTCTCGCTACACGTTCCGTCAGAACAAGGCTGCGGTGGGTTCTCGCTACATGTTCCGTCAGAACAAGGCTGCGGTGGGTTCTCGCTGCATGCACCGTTAGAACAAACCGAACATTCCTGTACTCTTTCCCAATAAAAACAACCCTGTGAGTTTATACTGCATTTCTGGAGCACATTGCCGATACAGCGTGTCTCATTAGTGGAGCACACGACATTGCCAAAAATGATACAATCATCGTTATCGCCATCAGCATCATTGGACGAGTTTTCATCACTACACCCCCAGTAGGTGCATGCCATTAAACAGATTAGAATACTCGCGATTGGCCAACCATTTTTTCTCATAATACTCTCCCGATTATGCAGCACGCCACTGCGTGTTATCCTTTAAATATGTATAAAATGAGAGCGTTTCAAGGGAAAGATTTAAATTTTGATGATAAATGGGTAACGCTCCGCTCCAAACGATTGGTTTTCTGAGGTTAAATGCATCAAAGAAACAGGCTTTTTCTGAATGAATCATGATGAATGCAAAATATAGTGATATTTACAAGTTTTAATGATGCCTTTGGCTCTGTATAGTCATGCTGCATGCTGTATTCTGAATTCTGCATTATTAAATCCGTGGACAAGACACGATAAAAACATTAAAATATCTTTTTTCTGGGTTGAGTTACATGGAGTCTGTCATGCAAATCGTCAATCTAACACGCCCCGAAATGGAAACATGGCATGGGCCAAAATATTTGATCGTTTACACGACCCAATCTCTGGATTTAGAATTACTCAATAAAATCCATAGTGAATTGCCATCGCTCATAATCTGGGGACTAAGTTCCTTTCATGGTATTCTGCTCTCAGATGGGTTCAAACGCGGCATTTATGGCCTTCTCATCGAGGACGAAGATAATCTCGAACTGAGAGTAACTGCCATTGACTTATCTCATACCCAAAATATTCGTGAGCATGTCAGTGAACATCTCAGGAAATGGGGTGCTGACTATCCCAATGCCAGATCTTTCTTTATTCATGGCACACAGGGAACTGAAGAACGCACCATTGAAGCGATTCACGATGTTTTCTCACCCTCTGCACAAGTCTTTGGCGCAACCGCCGGTTATGATAAATTCCTCACAGAACCCTTTATCTTTCTAAATGATACGATCATTTCACAAGGGGTACTCATTATTCAGATGTTGAATAATCGCTTCGTCTGCTCCATTGCTTGCGGCGGTTATATGCCAACACTCAATAGAGGAATCGTTACCGCATCCCATGGGCGTGTGCTGGAATCGATCGACAATCGACCTGCGGTCGATGTCTATAATGAATGGACAGATGGCATGTTTGAGCCCTATTTCAAACGTGGGGGCATGCTGCCGCGATCCTGCGGACTCTATCCATTGGGAAGGACCATGCCAAATGAACCGGATTGCGGTTTTTGGCTATGTCACCCCTATTTCATCGATCCTGATGCAAAATCGATTCACCTCTTTTCCGAAGTTCCGCAAGGGGCTGAGATTCAACTCATGAGAGGAACTGAATCTTCCATCATTACACATATCGGAAATGTCATTAAAAATGCCTTGGAACAGGTCGAAAAATCGAGCGTTCAAGCGGCATTAATCATGTTCTGTGCAGGAAGTGCTTCCATCATTGCTGACGGAATGGAAATCGTCTGTGAACAGGCAAAAGACGCTTTCGGCAGCATTCCATTCATTGGCTGCACCACTTACGGAGAACAGGGAAGACTCAAAAATGCAAGCCAGGACTATCATGGCAACATGATGATCGAAATTGTCCTGCTGCTAAAACATATCCCTGCTGCCGAATAATTATTCCTACACTGCATATTCGGTATTTTTCCGGAATACCACAGGCATTGCCCCCGGCTCACCGCTTTGAGTCCGGGGGAAAGCAATCATTAATCCACCAGGATCTTCAGTGAAGGCGTCAACGCCATCGCATAATCTCTAAGTGTGACAAGAACAACATAGCGCCCTGTATCTTCTTCCGAATTGTAAAGATGCGTTCCCTTAAGAATATCGGGAAGATATTTCCACGGAGCACGAATAACCTCGTCCTCAACGAGAACCGGTAACACACCCCAATAAAGACTCATTCGGGCACAAATCCGTTTTTCCGTACTCATGCCAATAATGGGAGCCATCGGGCGTTCTTCCGAAACCATGCGCGCTGTCGTCCCGGTTTTGGCACATACAGCCACGGCTTTCGCATTGAGTTCTCGCGCCATTTTGGTTGCCGAACGGGAAAGGCCTTCTAAGATTTGATCGGAAATAGAAGGCTCATAATCCGCCAAATGCTCATGAGAAACGAGCGATAAAAAGCGATCCTGCTTGGCCTGATAACCCTCAATCATTCGCACGATGCGATCCATATTTTTTACGGCTTCGACGGGATGTTTGCCGACCGAAGTTTCACCCGAAAGCATGACAGCATCCGCACCCGCCATAGCTGCCCAGGCAACATCCGTCACTTCAGCACGTGTCGGTGTACCAGATTCAATCATCGATTCCAGCATCTGGGTTGCTACCACCACTGGGCGGTTGGAACAAATCGCCATGCGGGTTAATTCTTTTTGAATGAGGGGAATTTCCTCGGCTGGCATTTCAACACCGAGATCACCACGTGCTATCATAATGGCATCCGATGCTTCCAAAATGGATTCTATATTGTCGAGTGCCTCGGGCTTCTCGATCTTCGACATAACGGGAATGTCTGC
>JAGACY010000106.1 GCA_017613855.1 Pseudomonadota bacterium | reverse complement strand
TGATATAATTAAAAGATTAAAGGCCTACATTTCAGAATGGTGGGCTGGGTTATTTGAGTAGTTCCTCGATTTGCTGAATGAGATCGACACGATGTATAATATCACGCAGATAATCGAGTTTTTCGGTTTCTATGACTGCTTTGGGGCCGAGGTCGTATCGTTCGAACCAGTCTTCATATTGAGCATGCAGTTTTTGAATATAGGAAAGCGGTATGGCCATTTCGGATGTGCGTCCACGATTTTTGATGCGTCTGCGTACACCTCTTACTGAGCATCGCAGGTAGATGACAAGATCGGGCGGCTGAAGCTCACTGCGTATGGTCTTGTAGAGCTCCATGTATGTCTCGTAATCGCGTTTTTCGATTCCCCTTCTTCGTTTTAAGTTTTCGACGAAGATTTCGGCATCTTCATAGATGGTGCGATCGAGGATGACGCGTTTTTCGGATTTTTGTGCCTCAAGATGCAGAGCAAATTTTCGTGACAGGTAGAATATTTGGGAGTTGAAGGCCCATCGATGCATGTCCTGATAGAAATCGGCGATGTATGGGTTATCATCGACCGGTTCATACAGAGGACACAATCCGAATTTCCGGGAAAGAAAACCGACCATGGTCGATTTCCCGGCACCAATGTTTCCCGCGATGGCAATAAAACGTGCAGACATAGCAACCCAATGGCAAAGAAATGGTCAATGCAGTACGATAACAGATGATAATCGCGCCATAACGAATTTAGGCTATGAGTATTCCCAGCACAACCAAGGTCGCATTATAAGTCATGTGAAGAAGAATGCATGGAAAAATTGTTCGATATTGAATTTTTAGGATGCCCGATGTGACTGAGACGGCAGCGATGGGAATGAGCGCCCACAGGTGATCGATCGACTGGGCGACGTGCATTCCTACGAAAAGCGCCGTGGCAACCGCGATAGCAATGACATTCATCAACCTTGGATTTTGGGAATTTGGTTTGGCCTCGAGGCTGGATTGAATGATTCCGCGAAAAACGCTTTCCTCTGAGATGGCAGCCAGGATTGCAAAGATGCCTGTTAAGAACAGCGTTGAGATGAGTTGTGAGGCCATCGTGAAGGTCGTCAATCCCGGCTGTTCGACAAGAAGAAGCACGACGGCAGAGCCGACAACAGCAAGTCCAATTCCCAATAAAAACGGATAGCGAAGTTTTACGGGAACCCAGTGGGGACGTTGATCCGGTGGTGCGGCCACGGTCTGAGTATCATTTGGATCATCTGGAATCTGGTCATTTGGGGTGGGGGGAATTTCGCTTAGATTTGAGTCAATCGTTTGCAGCCATGGTGTGTTTTTGGGGTGGCGCAGCCAGATAAAGAACGCAGCGGTGGCAAGGAATCCGACAAAGTTGACGAACAGCATGGCGAGCATTTCGCCATAGCCGGGCAGAAGCGAATTTTTTTCGAAAGGCAGGTAAGAGATGGCCTCGAGCAGGAGCAATGCGAACAAATTTCCACCGCCGAAAGCCAGCAGAAAATCGTAGCGTTTGAAGCGGCATGCAGAAAGTCTGTACTTTCTGGAAAGCATTGCAATTCCGGCCCAGAGGGCAAATAAAAAGGCGAAGAATAATGATTTTTCGAAGATCAGAAGGCCGGGATCGGACACCGCAGCAACGACAAAAGCCTTGCCGGGTATGGTCATTTTTCGGGTTATGGATGGACCGGAGAGAAGCGGAAGATCCGATTCGGGATCGACCTCATCGAGTTCGGGATAGACCTCTTCGAGATTGATAATGT
The DNA here is from genome assembly GCA_017613855.1 of Pseudomonadota bacterium. Next base: position 29,404 of record JAGACY010000106.1, on the reverse strand, counting down.
CAGAGTCATTACAGACGACTCGTTCCGGCAATGCATTTTTTTGTGCAAAGTCTGGTGGGATATCCAATGGCATGGGTGATGTGAGCGTGAGACGGTCGACATCGTATAATATACCGTCATCATCCATGGTTTGAATGTTTATCTCGGAGAGGGCTTCTAAATCCGGTTTATTTGGTTCTGGGGCACAAACAAAGACCGCAACCCTTCCGTTGACAGGCGAATCGAAGGAAACCTGTGCCATATCCTGCGAAGGTTCTTGTTTTTCAGGAAATGCAATACGTTCGCCGTCATTTCGCATTCCCAGAAGGAAGAAACAAGCCAGCAGGGAGAGCAATGCAATGGCAAAACAGCCAATGACTTGAAGGGGTAGGGTTTTATTGATCATATTAATCGAGGGTGACGGCCATGCTGACACCGCTGGCAACATCCGGATCGCTGATTTGGGGTATGACCTGCGAAATGAAGATTTCGACGATATTCCCATCCAGAGCTCCCTCACGCGCTTCTTTCATCAATATTTGAGCAGCATCTCCAAAGGAGTGGCGTGTTTTATAGGAGCGATCGCCTCCCGTGAGGGCATCGAAAATATCACAAACGGTGATAATTCGGCTTTGCAAAAGGATTTTCTCCCCAGCAATGCCATAGGGATAACCTGATCCATTGAGCTTTTCATGGTGTTGAAGGACGAAAACGGGCACATTTGCCCAACGTTCAGGCCAGGGGATTTTGGATAGGTATTGCCATGAGATCAGGGCATGTCGTTCAATTTCAAGCCTTTCTTCGGCATTGAGTGTACCGCGTTCAATGAGGAGGCATTCTTTTTCGGCAGCGCTGAGCAGAGGCCGGTCTGGGCATGGCGTGATGAAGGTATTCGCCATTTCCGAGATATATTCTTTATCACAAGCTGTAGCTTTGGCATCTGCCTGAACGACGCGGGTGACGATTTCGCGATAGTGATCGAATTGCTGCGGGGATCGATAGTCCTGCCCCAGTTTTTCGGGAGATTGGGTTGAAAACCATGCGGCAAATAAATCAATTCGCTCTAACAGATGGTCGAGCGCAGATTGTGTAAGCTTGTTTGCCTTGAGCAGGATTTCACGCCGGAGAGCGACTTTTCCGATGTCATGCAGCAGTGAGGCGAATCGGAGTTCGTCCAGATGATGGCTTGAAAATGTAATATTCTGGAACGGCTTGTCCTGAGAAGAGTGAATCGCCTGAGCGGTAAACAAAGCATATTTTGCTACGCGCATGGAATGTCCGGCAGAAGCCGGATCCCGTGCATCCATGACAGCAATGATGGCACGAATAAAGCCATCGAAGACCGTACTGAAATCGGAATTGAGGAAGGTTCGTTCGATGGCATAGGCTGAAACGACGCTGATTCTGGCCATGATTTCGAGTGCATCGTCATCGAGGCCATCAGGTTCGGAGGAGTCTGCCACAATGACACCCAATTCCCGATTGGATGCCACGATTGGGGCTACCATTGACGCCACCGGGTTGGAAGATTTGTGTGCGCAAAACGAAAAAGCACATCGTGAGCGGATGGCCTCGCGAAAATCGTTTTCGCGGATGAGTGAGAGAATCACCGTATTGGATTTGGAACGTTCGTAAACACAGGTAAAACCATCCCGGCAGCTGTCATAACGCCATATCGCGACGTGTGTTGCATGCGGCATCAGAGTCATCAGAGCCCGGACAAGGTGAGTAAACACATTCTGGGATGAGGTCCTCATCGAAAGTGCAGTGGATGTATCGAGCAAAAAAGACAGCAATCTCGTGTCATTGGTTGCCGGTAAACCGTGCAGTGAGAGCATGCCGACGCGTTGTTTCTCACTGGGCATGGGTAAAGACGATCCCGGCATATACGTGCACCGGAGCATACTCTGACCCACCCAAAGCATGCATTCACCCGCAAGCGCCACGGACTGCGGCATTTGATGGCTAAAGAGCTCGACATCTAAACTGGATGACCGGATTCGGGAACCGCGAGTGCTTTGCAAATCACAATAGGCATAGTGTCCGGCCTCGTGATTGCACACAAATTGCCCATGATATTCACTGATTTCAGAGTCATTGAGCTGAAAATCGTTGCCTGGATCTGAGCCGATATATACGACGCTTTGCTGGAAACGCACGCATTTCCCCGCATCTTTTCCGTATATGACCTGAAGCTGCAACATGCTCTATCCATCCATTGGGCATCCGTTCCATTCGCAAGCAAACTACCCCATCGCATGGGGTAAAACTATGCTCATGTAGGTAACAATACCACATTTCGATTTATTCCACCTAGCATTATTTATTTAATTCGTAATTCGGAATGCGGAATGCGTAATTGGTATGCAAAACTAAAGGGCGACGCTGAAGTTCATTGCGCAATGGCATTCCAAATGCGTAATTCGGAATGCGTAATGCGTAATTGGTATGCAAAGCTAAGGGGCGACGCTGAAGTTCATTGCGCAATGGCATTCCAAATGCGTAATGCGTAATGCGTAATGCGTAATTGGATGAAATGCCTAAGATTAAGTCTAAAGCTAAGGGGAAAATGGGAAATGTTATTCACTATTCACTATTACGTATTCACTCGTTCTTGAATTCTCAATGCTGAAAAATGAGCGTATTTTCGAGGCTGTGGCTAAAGAATTTAGGCTTTTGAGTATAAAGGCAGTGAATAGTGAATAGTGAATAGTGGATTACCCATACTCCTTGAGGTACAGGCCAAAAGCCATCAGCATGCCGCGCAGGGCTGTAATGACGGCATTCGAGTCTGGTGCATCCTCTACGATAATCAGCAGCTTTCTTAAGTCTTTGCCCAACCCTGTGGTCATGAGTACGAGCGATGTTGGCGTGGGTGTGTTTTTTCCCCATGGGAAACGGATATTAATCTTGCACTGTGATTCCGATTCGACGATTTTTTCGAGTTCCAGAAGCGGCACAACTCCGACGCGACAGGCCATTCGTCCCATTCCCAATTCATCGACTCGCACGAGGCGTTTGAAATAACGGGGCAGCCATAGCATGAGCAAATCGGTCGTTTCGGAGACACTGCGTCTTGAGTGGGCGACCAATCGCTGGACATAGCATGTATGTTTGAGATTGTGAGTTTTTTTCGGTTTGAGATGTAGGGTATGAGGAATGTCATCATCCATCATATCATTGGTAAACTGAAGGATTTTCTTGAGAATCGCTGCATGTGCCGTGTATTCGTCGATTTCATCCGGAATGAGGATGGATTCGTTGAGAAGGCGATTTCTCTGCTGCGCTTCAACTTTGAGCATGGCGCGCAGCTGATAGGTGTATTTGAGTTTATGGCGGATAGAGATGGCATTGGAGGCAGTTTCGTACCATTCGCGCCATGAAATGGAATCCAGTCCGTGCACCTTGCAAGTCTTTTCTTGGGAATGCAGTGCCTGTTCGATAGCATTGAAGAGCTGGTACATGGAGACAGGGCGGATGCGGTGATTTGTCATATTATCCGCATTGGGATTAAACGTTCCCAGCCGTTCGAAAATGGCGAGTGATATGGCATCCGCTTCATTGAGAAGGGGGGCGGTTTCGAGTACACAGAGCTGTGTGCATCGATCCTCAAAGATTTTTTTGATTTCGAGCCAAAACGCATAGATCGGCATTTGCTCATCCTCATCTGCAGGAAGATTGCGCATGACAAGAATGGTACGCAAATCGGGACGGCGCTGTGCACATTTGGCCAGATTGACGGCGGACACGAGCGCGACATCCATATCGAGTCCTTCAGATGTTCTGGAGAGTTCTGGTGGCGTCAGGCAGAAGATGACGAGTGCATTGACGCCTTCGAGCATACCGTCTGTATCTCGCGGGCTCATGAGTGAACCCGTACGCCAATCCAAATGATGAATGCCCTCATATTGTGTTCGGCTGACGCCAATGACGTGGTAATGATGGGATTTCTGGTGTGTGATCCAGTTGACGAATTTGGCAGAAAGCCGATCGTACTGACCGGCGAGTGCAATGGTATAGTCGGACATAATGCGGAATGCGTTTTTAATTCGGAATGCGGAATTCGGAATGCGGAATTGGAGTGCAAAACTAAAGGGAAAGTCTGAAGCTAAGGGAGAAAGCGTTTTTAATTCGGAATGCGGAATTCGGAATGCGGAATTGGAGTGCAAAACTAAAGGGGAAGTCTAAAGCTAAGGGAGAGTGCGTTTTTAATTCGGAATGCGGAATTCGGAATGCGGAATTGGAGTGCAAAACTAAAGGGAAAGTCTGAAGCTAAGGGAGAGTGCGTTTTTAATTCGGAATGCGGAATTGGAGTGCAAATTCACAGGGGATTGGATGATATGTAATAAAAAAACGCGGCGTATTGAGGCGTTAAGCCGAAATAGCCGCGCGCAAGGCGTATCGGCCGCAGGCCGAAAGCCGAAGCAAAATCAGTTTAATCAGAACAGTGCCAGAGGTTCGCTGCGCGTCCAGTCATCGACAGAATAGGATTTGAGATCCTGGACGATGCGCAGGCAATTGGCATCGTTGCGCAGGCTGACACTTTCGTCGTTCATCGTGGCTCCCCAGATTTGGGTACCAACCGCGAAGACTCGCAGGGCGAGTGAGGATTTTGCAGAATTGAGGCCAACTTTGAGGACGCACAGATGACCGTGTTCACCTGCGATGAGGACGTAAACAAAAGATTTGGCGGCAGGTGCAGTTGAGAGAATCCGCCCATGTTCAATGGCCAGCCGATTGAGTTCTTTTTGTTCTTCGGTACTGCTGTTGATCGTCAGGACGCGGAAATCCTGCATGAAAACGAATATCGTATCTGCGGATTTTTCTTTTCCGAAGGCAATCTGGGCTGCTCCGTGAAGTTCAATTTTCCGGCATTTTTGGGGATCGTCCACTGCGAACCATTCCAGGTGATTTTCAAAAAGGAGTGCGACCATTTTTTCATCATCGGAGATTGCCAGTGACAAGGCAGTTTCTTCGGATTTCCAGGCGCAGTCGGAAAAATTTTTACCGATGCAAATACCGGACGTACCGTCTTCGAAATGGATAAAAATCATCTCTCCATGGCATGCGATGGATTTGACAGATTTTTTGAGGACGCAGAGTTTGAGGATGGTATTGTCATCGAGTTTGATACGGTAGATGGCGTTATCTGCACATGCGACGATGACTTCGGACGTCATCATTCCGGGACATGATGCAACATGGGCGGCAGGCAGTGGTGCCGAAGAAAGGATTTCCTGTGACTGGCAAAGGTATGCCGTGGCGCTTTCGGTACGCAGTGCAACGAGTCCGACTTTGTCGGGGGATGGGTAGACCGCTTCGAAATTTCTTGGCTGGCGCGGGGTGCGAAGTAAGATACTGCGCGTTTCGATATCAAAGATGGCCACGCTTCCTCGGTCGTCCCCCATGAGGATGAGTTTGGTTTGACCGTAGCAGCAAGATGTGATGCGCTCATTCCCTTTGTGGATGCAGGCTTGCGTGTGTTTGATGGGGTTGAGCTGCCAGACGGTGCCGTCATCGAGCACAGCGGTTACAAAATCGCCTCGTGAGCTGCATTTGGACGCGATCCAGTGGTGTTCCTGCGGGGCGGCCAGGTCTTGCATGACCTCGTCAGCATAAGTATTGAGAACGATAATTTTGTCGGTCGTGAGTGCGATGACGAACCGTTCGCATGGGTCAAGTTCATAGCCGATGAGCCCGGGCAGTTCATGCTCGAAAGTTTCCTCATTATAGAGGATGCGAATGATGTCTCCCTCGCGGGAAACTTCCGGGGATGTCAGCAATCGGATAACGTAACCGGCAAGGGGTTCATCGTGTTGTGCATGATGGTCGCAGTTTTCTGTAAAAGAGACGACCCGTTGAACATCCTCTCCGATAAAGGTGATTTCACCGAGTGAAGTCCATTCGATGGATTTGCAAACGAAATTAAGTTTGTAAATGCCAAGAATGTCGAGTGTTTCGACAGCCCAAATCCGCGCCCATCCCATGCAGTCGACCGAAGCAAAGTAATTGAGGCATGGGGAAAAAGCCACGGCAGTGATGGCATACGCATGACCGCTTTGAATGACGATCCTTACGGGACTGACAAATCTACTCGTTGTCGGAACGAAACGTTGCGGAAGTTCAACCACAGTTCACCCCCTTATGAAAAGAAAAAACCGGCATGATTATGCTGTGTAATTGAATAACACGCAACGAAAAAAAGCGCCTTTGGGGGGACAGAATTCTCCGAATGCTAAACGGCCCCGGTCAAATTGCGCAGCATGGCGCTGAGCTGGTGGACATTGTAGGGTTTTTCGAGGCCGACGAGATGATTGGAATGAATCCAGTCACGCGTTTCATCATCGAGATAGCGTGATGTCACAATGATCGAAGAGGCTGGTCGCATGGCCTTTGTCCTGCGGACAATTTCATAGCCATCGACAATAGGCATGCGCAGATCAGTGATGACGACATCGAAATCGTGTTCACTCAGCAAAACAGAGGCAGCGACACCCGAGGATGCCGTCATGACGTAATACCCTTCGAGTGAGAGCATAATCGCCATATTTCGAAGGATCTCGACGTCATCATCGACGAGCAAAAGGCGTTTTCTATCGATGCCTGGCTGCATACTATTCGAAGCCTCCGATTCACAATCCAACGCCTTATTTTACCATGTCATCACGATGATCGTCAATCGGATAGCGACATGGACGCGCAGCTTTCGCCGTGCGGCGATACGCTGCGCCTGGCCGCGGCTATCCGTCTGACGGCCGGATACGCCGCGGCATTTTTATCTGTTGGCTGTATGGGATGCGAAAAATACAGGCTGCGTATGGGCATCGTATTGGGCAGAGCTTGGAGCTTTGAGAATAAATGCACAACAGAGCCAAAATTCAAGATGTATCTTCTTGTTATTCTGCGCATAAGACGCTAAAATACTACCGGTTATTGTTTTTTATTGGAGCCGTCATTTTGTGGAGGTCTTATGAAACATTTTCGATGGTATGAAACTGCTGTATTCAGTACGGCAATTTTGATGGGATGTGCGTTAAATTCATGCAGTGATGAAGAAAACGGTACGATTCCGGCCGATGATTTCGTCGAAGTTCATTCTGCACTGACAACAGCAAAAATCACAAAAGGTGCCGTCTCCGTTCGAAAAGGCCCTGGTGCCTGGTATGAGCGCATCGGGGGACTGCACTATGGGAAATCGGTAAACGTCAAGAAAGAACAGGGTGGATGGCTCAATATTGAATATGGTGATACCGAAGGCTGGATTTATCGCCCGGATACCGATTTTGTATCCTCAATTTCAGCCGTCAGCTGTTCAGCGGAAACCGCCAACTTCATTCGCGACAATTTCCCAGATGGCTACAATGTTATCTTTGCCTACAACGGCAACGATCAGGCCGCAGAATTTCATGGCCAGGCAAACCATTTTTCAAAAGAGTATCACACGGTCAATATTTCCGATGGTGCACTTAACTTAGATAAATACAAAAAAGTAGCAAAATATTCTGAATTCAAAAAAGGCGTTCTCGATGCTGGTAATGCAGTTGTGAAATGCCTTGAGGATAATCCTCGCGAGGGATTTGATGATAGTAAGTGTTCGCAAATTAAGAATCTTACTGTGATGACGCACGGTTACCCCAATGGTTTGAATTTCGGCAGCAGCTCTTTCGAGAGTAGCGACATCCCTGATTTTAGCGAGGCTGTTTATGGATATATCAATTACCAAAAGCTTCGTGTCCAGCTTTATGCTTGTAGCACTGCTCGAAACCCAGGTACCAGCGAGGATTGGGGTGAACGTTATGCACCAGGTTCAGGTTGGGGTGCGGTAAAAGAAGAAGACCCGTTCAAGAACGGCGAAAAATCTTTTGCTCGAAAACTTCAATTAGCAATGGGCGACGATGCAACGGTGTTTGGTCATACCACGGCCGGCCATCTTTCGGGCAATTATGCAGCACGCTGCTATGGCAAATTGGCCGATGGTGCAGTCAACGGAAAACACATGTTTGATGTCTATTTCCCGCAGTCATTTGTCGCAGAACAGGCCAAACGCCTTGGCAAAAGTGAAGATGACACCCGTCTGTCGATGTACACGTACTATCGTTCGACCGGAGCATTTCCGGGTGATAACAGCGGACGCGATACTTTTATGGATCCTGAAGGCAAGGGGCAGAAAATGCGTGATGCATGGCTGCAGAAAAACCCATAATCTGATTCATCTCGACTTGCTAAAAAAAGAAATAATCTGATTCCTGGAGGTTCATTATGAATAAAATAAATAGGCTCATGAGTTTGGTTGCCGTTGCGCTTTTCTGCATGTATGGCTGTGATAATAATGATGCCGTTTGTATCGGTGGCAATTGTGATAACGGTGGTTCCGACGCAGCTTCATGTAATGATGGTATCCAGAATGGGGATGAAACTGGCGTTGACTGCGGCGGTTCATGTGAAGACGCATGCACTGCAAATGATTGCGAATCCGATGCGGATTGTAATAAAGGTTACATTTGCAAAAACGAAGTCTGCACGAAAAAACCAGGTAGTGCTTCCTGTGCAGATGGCAAGAAAAACGGCGATGAAACAGACGTTGACTGCGGCGGTTCATGTGGCGGGTGCGCAGAAAACATGCAATGCGGCACGAACTCTGATTGCAAGAGCGATAATTGTGCAGACGGTGTTTGCAAAGCTAAAGTAGATCTTTGTGCAGACGGTGTGCTTTCGGGCGATGAGTCCGATGTCGACTGCGGCGGTTCGTGTGCACTTTGTTCAGATGGCAAAGCCTGCAATTCGGGTGATGATTGTGCCAGTAACATGTGTGACGGTGTTTGTATCTCATGTACGGACGGCATACTCAACGGCAGTGAATCGGATATTGACTGCGGTGGCTCATGCAACAAGTGCGCGGATGGTACAAAATGCAATGTAAACGATGATTGTGTCAATGGTTTCTGCGACGCCAATATATGTACTTCGTGCAGCGACGGTGTCCTCAATGGCGATGAAACAGACATCGACTGCGGCGGTCGATGCGGCGCCAACTGCGCAGTTGAGAAAGCCTGCAATACAGATAATGACTGCGAATCCTACAATTGCATCGATCATGTTTGTAAGAGTGTGGATTGTCCGGACATGGCTGAGGCCGGTGAAATTATTATCAACGAAGTATTTGCTAACCCGGATACAGCGGCCAAAATGGAGCACTCCAATAATCAACAGATGAAATACATTGAGCTGTATAACAAGTCCGACAAAACATTACAGCTTCACAATCTCTCTTTGACATACAGCGGAAATGAAGTTCACGCCAAGGGCTGCATTCCTCCCAAGAGCTACCTCGTCATCCATCCTTCGGAACAACAGCTGACGGCACTCGATATCGACGCCAAAACGCTGGCTTCAGACAACATCGAAATGGCTATCAGCGCAACTTCCGGCGATGTGAAACTCGTGAAACGTGCAGACAGCACGGTCATTCATTCCGCGACGGTTCCCGAAACCGAAGTAGGCACAGCCGTTGGCCGTGATCAGGTAGAAGACAGCAGTATCAATGACGAGGCACTGGTACCGCATTCCTCAGTTCCAACCATCGAATCGGGTGTTAAAAACCTGTACTCTCCGGGGCTGCCCAATAATGTCGGATTCCCCATGGGTTAATGGGTGATTTGGTACGACCAAGAAATGGATAGGCTCTGAGCTTGTTGCTTAGAGCCTGGAATTATTGGGAGTCTCAAATTCCAGGCTTTAAGCAACCATCCATACAGTCGTACAGAAATGATCACTTGGTGCCGTCGATATTTTCTGGGATATCCATAATCTCGGAGGCAGGCGTTTCCCAGTGGGGATTGTATTGTGCTTGTCTGCCTTCGGCAATGCGTTGATTGGCCTGCTTTTCATCTTCGAGGATGGCCATATCTGCAGAGACTTCTGCAGGTGCGTTGGGCGGCTGGGGCATTTCATCGGGTTCGGGAATGCGTTCCTTATCGTCGAGCAGAATCTCATTGCCATTGGCGTCTTTTAATGACGGTTTTGTAAAGCCAGCTTTGATGGCATCAAACCCGATTCCGAAGACACTCATCACATTCGAGACCGCAATAAAAGCATGGGGATCGATGGCTTTAACGGTTTTGAAGATTTCCTGAGTTTCGCGTTTTCGGGCCACGAGATAGATCGTTTTGCGATGCTGTTTGGTGTACCAGCCGATCGACTCAAAAAGCGTTGCTCCGCGGTGATGTTTGTGAATGATGCGATCGGCAATTTCTTTGTATTTAGAGGTAAAAATGAATAGCTGAACGGACTGCCTGCGTCCATTGCTGACCATGTCGACTGCGTAAGCCTGAACGCCCATAAAAACAAAGCCGTATGCAACCGTTCCGAGTGTGCTGTCAGGCAAGAAAATCGAGGAAGTGATGACGCATGCATCAAAGATGAGATAGACGCGTCCCCAGCTGATATTCTTGTATTTGGCAACGATCATGACAATGATGTCCGATCCGCCCGTCGATGCTCCATGCAGCAAATAGGTGGCCACACCGGCCCCGCCGATGATGCCGCCCATGATGGCGCTGAGCAGTTTGTCCGCGATAATGGGATGGGTGGCGACGTCAATGCAGACAAGGCTTTCGATTCCCAGCTTGTCTGCCAGAATGGGGATTGTGACCAGCCATGACTCTGGTATTTTGATGACCCACAGAAAAAAAGTGAGCCCAAGTATACCGATGACCGTTTTTATGCTGAATTCATTGCCCAGAATCAACCAGGCAATGGCACAGAGAATGACGTTAAATCCAAGATACCAAACGAAGATCGGAATATCGGTCATATAAAAGAGCATGGCTGAGATACCGCCGAACCCGCCGCCGACGAATCCATGCGGAAGCACAAAGATGTTCCATGCTGCGGCATAGAGCGCCAGACCGAAGAATATCCAGAAGAAATCCTTTACGTGTACCCAAAGTTTTGTCATGCCATGACTCATGCACACCTCCCACGTCATTGGTTCTGTCGGGCGGCGTTTACCGCATTCCAATACAATTGGCAATGCGCAATGCACAATGAGGCTGTGTAATAAAAATTGTTAATGCATGACACACAAATGACACAAATGCGGTATATAAGATAATTCGCGGAAATTTTTTGAGAATGAAAGTTCCGCTTCATTGCTGAAAATAAAATTGTGTGTGCGAAATAATTGTTGCACACGTACCGTTTATGTGGTTGAACGTCTCTATAACGTTCGGTATATCTTTAGGATACATCCATAGTTATGCACGCATCGTTAAAACATTGTTTACTATTCACATTTCTCATCAGTTTGTTATGGTCCTTTGAAGTCAGGGCAGAAGAACTTAGAGAAATGACGTTGTCAGAAGCCATCGAGACTGCGCAGAAGGATGCCAGTACGTGGGCTCAGTTTGATGCAAGGGCGGAGAGTGCCCAGGCGCAGTACAAGCAGGTTGAATCCCATTGGTGGCCGATTGTTTCAATAGATTCTTCGCTTCTGTTCTGGACGGATGTTTCGAAACTGGAAGTGATTGACAAAGAGGAGATGCAGACCAATCTGACGAACTCCCTTGCAGAGGCATCACAGCAGGTACCCGAAGCAATGCTGCCTTTGCTTCAGCAGTTCATGCCGGCAGCTCAGACGGTTGCCGGGTCGTTGATGAATTCGCTGCCGGAGTCTTTTTTACTCAAGGATGACATCACCTTTACCATTGGTGCTACTGTCAAAATGCCTCTTACCCCGCTTTTTAAAGTCTATCAGGCAGGAAAACTCGCTCAGGTTGGTATTGATAATATAGAAGTTGAACGACGTGCAAAAGCACTTTCAATCAACAACGAAGTGACCGAAGTCTATCTCAAGCTCGTCTATGCCCAGCTCATGAATGACGTCGCCCAGGAGGCCTATGATACGATCGAAAAGCATGTGGAGATGGCGCAAAAATACGAGTCTGCAGGTATGATTTCACATACCGATGTTCTCTCGGCCGAAGTAGAGCTTCTCAAATCAAAGCAAAATATCGTTGAGGCGCGCAACAGTACAAAACTTGCAGGTTTAAAGCTTGCGCAGGTTCTTTCACTGGGACGAGGGGTTCAGGTCAAGGCCTTGGGAAAACCGCAGGAAACGTTCAGTGTTCAGCTTGATTCGCTGGAGTCCTACCAGCAGCAGGCGATAGAAAACCGCACAGAACTTGAGCGTATTGAACTTGGCCGCGAAGCTGCTTCCCGTAAGAAAAAGATCGCTTTGTATGATTACATCCCGCAAGTCGCGCTGATTGGCAGTTACCAATATGCGGCAGGCGTTGATATTCTCGACCCATCCCATCAGGGGCTGATAGGCTTAATGATGAGCTGGACAGTTTTTGACGGGCTTGGACATTATTACGAAGCAAAGCAGGCATCACTGGAATCGACCGAACTTGAGAGTAAAGCTGACGAAGCTCGTGAATTGATCGAACTTGAAGTTGCACAAAAATACCTCGCGCTCCAAACCGCATTGGAGCGCGTCGAACTCACTCAGCAGGCACTTGCGCTTGCCGAGGAAAATCTCCGCACGGTGACTGCGCAATTTGCTCAGGGGGAATCTGTTAACACCGATGTTCTGACTGCTCAGGCAAAGCATACTGCGGCCAAAGCAGATGATGTCAAAGCCCGCATCGACATTCTCATTGCCTATGCCGAACTCAAACTCAGTTTAGGACAAAATCCGACGCTCGATGAAAATGCACTCAAGTAAGAGGTTATTATGCCAGAAGGTAAATACGATCAGCAGGTTTTAAAAGCTGCCAGAGAACATTTTTCAGATTTCGGCTTTTTTGGGGCTAGAATAGATACCATTGCAAGTTCGGCTCGGGTCAATAAGCGGATGGTTTATGAGTTCTGCCATACAAAAGACGGCCTGTATATGATCGCATTGAGTGATGTTTCACGCGAAGCCATGGAGCGCTTTCAGCAATGTCTTCCTTCACTTCAGAATGCTCGTGATATTCGTGGTGTTTATGAAATCGTTCTCAATCTTTTTGATACACTTATAAACTTTGTTCGTTTATTGGCCTGGGAACGCATGTATATGACGATTCACGGGCCGCGCATCCTTGAAACTGCCAATGATATTTTTGAGCGTATTCGGCGTATCATTGAGGTGAAGTTTCCTGAATGCAATATTTCTCCATCGACTTTTGATGCCATTGAGGCGCTTTGTCATAGCTATTTGCTTGCAGTTGCGATGTATTCACGAAAAGATGACGCAGAAGAAGGAGAAGACAATCTCATTGAGAACTCTAAGTCGGTAGAAGAATCTGTTGTAAGCGCCTATACCAAAGATATCGTATTGGATTGTATTACAAAGCTACTTTGCCAGAAATCATCTTAGCTCTGCTTGTTTTGCCCATGTGTCGTATTGACATTGTTATGAAAGGGCGTAGATAAACACCATAAAAGGCCGTTCTGGCGTATTGAGCGCAAGCGAGATAGCCAGACGGAGCGCGGGCGTATGGCCGCAGGCCATAGCCGCGCCAACACTATAATTCCTTGAAATCACATTATTGATAGTATGAAAACGAAGCGATTATTTACCGGTTTGTTGTGTATTTTGCTCAATGTGTGCCTGCTCTGTTGCGTTGGATGTAACAACGAAAAAATTGACACATTGAAACATAATCTGACAACGCCCAATAAACCGTCCGATTATTCTCAAATCACGGGCCTTATTAATGCCACCGAGATTGACATCGCCAGCAAGGTGCCGGGGCGCGTATCCAAAGTTCACGTTCTCGAAGGTCAGCGCGTCAATGAAGGTGATGTGCTTTGTGAACTGAATCTCGACGAACTCGATGCCAAATTGCTGCAGGCGACCTCGTCGATCGATGCCGCCAAGGCACAGCTCAGACTCGCCGAAAAGGGGGCGCGCCCGCAGGAGAAGAAAGCCGCGCAGAATCAGGTCGAGATCGCACAGGCTCAGGTCGATGTGACCAAAAAGATGCTCGACAGAACGTCCAATCTGCTCGACGAAAAGGCCATTGCGCAGGCCAAATACGATGAAATCGAGTTCAAATATCAGGCTGCCGTCAATCAGCTCGAAATGGCCGAAGCCAAACTCGATGCCGTCAACAAAGGTGCCCGAAATGAAGAAATCAAGGCACTCGAGGCAATGGTCGCCAAAGGCGAAAGCGTCGCACAGGAAATTGAGATTTACCAAAAGGAACGCGTCCAGGTTTCGCCGGTCAATGGTGAAGTTTCGAAGATCGTCGTTCACGAAGGTGAATTGACCAACACGGGATATCCCATCATTACCATCGTCAAGATGGAAGATATTTGGGCGAGTTTTGCGGTTCGTGAAGATCGTCTCAAAGATATTAATAAAGAGACGGTCTATGAAATTGAAGTTCCTGCGCTTGGCAAAGCCATTCCCATGAAAGTCGCTTCGATTTCTCCGATGGGGGATTTCGCTACATGGCGTGCGACATCCGACCGAGACCGGTTCGACCTTAAGAGTTTCGAAGTCAAACTGCGTCCCGTTGAGCCTGTCGAGGGACTGCGTCCTGGGATGACTGCAAGGTGGTAGATAATTGGCAATGAGCAATTAGCAATTGGCAGTTAGCAGTTAGCAGTTAGCAGTTAGAGCATTCTCAAGGTTATTCCTAAAGAATGAAAGTTTTAGCTTTAGAGTCGCCCTTTAGTTTTGCATCCTAATTGCGCATTGCGAATTGCGCATTGCGAATTAATCAGACTTCCCCTCTGGTCTTGCATCCCAATTACGCATTACGAATTACGCATTACGCATTAGAAATAATTCTGCATTAAATAGAAATGTTCTTTTTAAGGGGTTTCCTCAATTTCTTTAGCCTTTTTATTCGCCGTCCCAAGTTCTGGGTCCTGACGGCCGTTGTTTTTCTGACGGTCTGGGTCGTGGCAACGGTGTATGGGGAACGTGTGGTTCTCGATATCCCCGTCTATGTCGTCGATCATGACAACAGTACGGTGAGCCGCACACTGCGCCAATTTTTGGAAGCCAGCCCCGATTTGCATGTCGTGGGTGCACTCGATACGCCCGAAGAAGCCAAGGATCACCTTTATGAAGGTGATGTGGCGGCGGTTATTTATATCCCTTCGGGATTGTCTCAGGCCATCAAAACGCAGAACGGCGGCACTATCATGGCCTATATCGACGGTACCAGTATCATTGCGGCCAAAAATGTGAGCAAAGCCGTGCAGACGGTCGTCAAATCGACTTCCGTCGGGGTGAGCATGATTGCCGTTCAGAAACAGGGAGTGCATGACAGTAAATTATTGGGGATGCTGCAGCCCATCAATCTCGATGTGGAAAGACCTTTTAATGCTCTGACGATATATAGCGAGTATCTCTTGCCGGTACTCGTGTTTTTCTGTTTGTATATTTTTATATGCGTCATGACATGTGCGGTCTATCAGGAAGTGCCTAAAACAAAAATCACCGAGCATGTCATACGCCGTCGTTATTTTTATCTTGGCCGTCTGTTTGGTGTCTTTGTACTTTCCTTTACTCTGGGGATGGTCATTTATAGCTACTGTCTGCCTCGGGTCGATATCGTTCTGCATTCATCACCGCTCATGGCGATGACGGCGTTGACGGTGTTTATCATCGTGTCGCAAATTCTCTTTTCGATCACCAATCTGGCTTTGCCAGTCACCGTCGCAATGACTGTCAGCTATCTCATTTGTATGTGTTCGGTCATGATGGCGGGGCTGACCTGGCCGCTCGAAAGCATGCCATGGTACATCCAGGAAATCTCGAGTTGGCTGCCATTGACGCCGTTTTTACAGTCAGTTCAGGTCTTCATGTACAACAATGCCACCTGGTCCGATTTGTCGCACTTCGGGTGGATGTTCCTCAAACAGTTTGTCGTATTTCTGTGCATTGCGTTCTGCATTATGCGCATCAAGGATATCATTCTGTTCTTTAAGTGGCTGTACAGACGCATTATGAGAAAACGTGCGGAATCCATCGAGATGGAAGCTGTCGCTGCGAAAGAAAAGCAAGAAACGGATGCTGCTGAATCGCAGGTTTCGGACGAAACTCCGGTTGTCGATAACTCTGAATTGCCGGTTGCAGAAACCTCAGAGAAGGATAGCAATTCCGAATCGTTGCTTGCAGAAACCTCAGAGGAGGATAGCAATTCCGAATCGTTGCTTGCAGAAACCTCAGAGGAGGAGAGCGATTCCGCATCGCCGGTTGCAGAAACCTCAGAGGAGGAGAGCGATTCCGCATCGCCGGTTGCAGAAACCTCAGAGGAGGAGAGCGATTCCGCATTGCCGGTTCCTGAAACCTCAGCGGAGGAGAGCGATTTCGCATCGACGGTTGCAGAAACCTCAGAGGAGGAGAGCGATTCCGAGTCGACGGTTGCACAAATCTCAGAGGAGGAGAGCGATTCCGAATCCCCCGTTGAGGAAGATCTTCCGGTAGATAACGATATGGAATTGCCATCTCATCAAGAAGCAATGGCTGCCAGCGATTCAGTTTCCTCCGATCCTGGTGAAAGGACGGCTGTCATCGACTTGGGAACGGCAGAACTGGATGAAAGTACGTCTGACGACGAGGAGGATAAGTCATGAAAAACATCCTCCTCGAAATACTCTCTCATCTCTGTTTTTGGCGTACCATCTGGGATGAAATCAAATTCAGCATCACCAAGGTATTTCCACTCTTTCTCGTGCTGGCGATTCCCATTATTTACCCATTGGTGATGTCTCTGACGTATTCGAACCAGAGTGTTGTGGAGCGTACAGCTGTTGTTCTCGACCTCGATAATTCCGAATACAGCCGTGATCTCGTGCTTTCGATCGATGCTACGCAGGGCGTGACGGTCACCCGTACCGTCGATAATATCCAGGATGGTGTGCAGGCCATCATGTCGCGTCAGGCCGATAGTTTTCTCTTTATTCCTGAGGATTTCTCGGCCCGTATCAAGCGTTTCGAACAGGGTACGGTCAAAATCTATGTGTATGCGACCAATATGATGTTGTACGCTTCGATTTTGACGGGTGTTCAGACGACTGTCCTCGACAAAAATGTCGAGCTTGCTATCGAAAATGTCGCCAATCCCAAAGGAATTACGGGCGAACGCGCACTTAACACCATCGATCCGATCCACTACGATCAGCGCATGCTTTTTGCCCCGACACTCGCCTATTCTTCGTACCTGGTTCCCATTTTGTTTGTGCTGCTGTTCCACCAGATGGCGCTCATCGTCATCGGGTTTACGATTGGGCTCCACCGCGAAAAGGACGAGAAATTTCGTAAGAAAAAGCTTTGGTTCATTGATGTCTTTTGGCGTTATCTGTGGTACCTGCCGTTTATCTTTGTGGGAACGTTCGTCGTGTACTATGGCTATTGCGGCTTCTTTGGCTGGCCAAACGGCACACCTTACGAAATGATGAAACTCGTCATGTTTCTGGTTTGCTGCCAGATTCCTCTGGGCATTGCGATTGCCACGCTTTGTTACGATCGTTTCTCGCCCTTCCAGTATTTGTTGGCTTCATCGTTGCTTTTCTTTACTTTGAGCGGATACGTCTGGCCGGTGTTTGCGATGCCCGAAAATATCATTCCGGCTATCGATTACCTGGGGCTCGAACCTGCCGCTTCAGCTATGCGTAAAATAACGTTTAAAGGTGCCGATTTCGTAGACTGTACGCGTGAAATCAAGAAATTACTGACGCTCAATCTCATCTATCTGGCAGGTGCACTTGTCATCGTTCACCGTGATTTGCCTTTGCGTCCGTTTAAGGCATTGTGGACTAAACATCGTGCCGCTAAAGCGCTCGAAGCGTCGAATGAAAAGAGCGAATCTTCAGAATCTGAACCATCCAAAGCAGAATCTGAGACACAGGCAGATGCGGTTTAATATTGTGACGCGCGCTATTGCCTGATGGCAATACGCGCTGCGGCTTCGGCTATCCCGGCTGATGGCCGTGATACGCCGAAGCATTTGGAATGTCATGCGGGACTATATGTCACGACTGGTCATGAAGTCTTTGCAGTCCTTTATAAAGGCTTTGCATTGTTCCTTATCGTTTACACGTTTCTGGAACTCATTGGAAACAGTCTCCCGCTTCGTTCGTACTGATTCGGTGCAATGATCGATATTGTCCTGAATTTTGTCATATAAGATAAAGGCAGCCTGATAAAACCCTGAATTGGTCTGATCATGCGTGAGTGATTCGAGGCTTCCGTTCTTTTTGAAACTCTCGTTATACTCACTGCAGGCTTTGGCCCAGTTTTTCGGATCGATTTTTTCACTGATGGCGGTATTCAGAGCCGCGCAGTCTGTTTCTGTACCAAAATTATCATACATTTCACTGACGGATTTCCAGATTTCCGGTTGAATACGTTCGTCCGTTTTTTCTTCATAACAGGCTGATAATGAGGTGACTCCTACACCGATCATTGCAGCACATAAAGCGATGATTCTAAGGCGTGTCATAAGATTATCCTAATGTTGACTATCCTCAAGTGGCGCGGGTGCGACCTCTGAATTGGTTTTAACGCATTCGTCATCAACACAATATTCATCGGGTTCGCAATCGCACATGGATATGGAGGTTTCTTCATCGCTGCATGCATTGCCGATGAAGGCAAGCAGCAGCAAAAAAGCAGGTATTTTCTTCACGAGATTCAATCCTTAACCTAGAGGGAATCCGGCTGTATTGGGAACACCGGGAGAATAGAGGTTTTGAATATTCTCTCCTTCGGGAATCGTTGCAATGGGGATGGTATTGTGCGGGACGAACAGTTCATAGACGCCATCTTTTTTGGGCATTGTTCCGCGTCCAGCCGAAATACCGTTGTATGTATCGGTATTGGTGGGTTCAATTTTGACATTGTCCACAATCGCCGAGCTATCATCGTTGACCAGTCGGATGAGCATTTCGCTGGTATCGATGACATCGAGCGTGACAGCTTCCTTCGTGGCATCAATATCAAGTGATTCCAGCGTTTTACCGCTTGGATAAAGGACGTGGAAAGAACCTCCATCCATGCATCCTTTCATTTTGATATTGGTGTCGGCACCATTTTTGGTGACGATGAGGGTGAGATTGTTCAGGCTCAGCCGTTTTCCGGATTTATTGTAAAGCTCGATGAATTTCATTTGATTGCTTTCGGAGTGCATCATTTTTTGGGATTCATCGGGGCGTGTAAAGACTTCGTTGATATAAATCTCATCTGCTGCCGCACTTTCACATCCGTCGCCGGCACATACTTTGTCGGCAGAACCGCTGGTAGCAATGCATTTCCATGATTTACAGTCATCATCTACGGTGCAGTATTTATCCGATCCACATTGAGGACAGCTGCCACCGCAGTCGACATCCGATTCTCCAGCATCTTTTTGGCCATTGGAGCAGGTATCGGGGACAGGAGGTGCCGCTGGGGCTTCACATGTACCCGAGGAGCCGCATTTGTTGGATGCGCAATCGGAATCCGCCTTGCAAGTCTTATCAATTCCGCATTGGCTGCAGATGATGCCGCCGCAGTCTGTATCGGTTTCATCACCATTCTTCTTATTGTCGAAGCATGAAATGCAGCTGCCATTGTCACAGCGTAAATCTTCACCACACTCCAGGTCGTTGGCGCATCCGGTCGGGGAGGGGGTACCATCTTTTTGTTCACACGTTTGTGCTTCACTGCAGAATTGGCTTTTGCAGTCAGAGTCTTGATCGCATCGTTGGCCATCTTTACACAGATCGCAGCTTCCGCCGCAGTCCACATCGGTCTCATCGCCGTTAATCTGGTTATCGCTGCAGGTCATGCAAACACCTTCACCGCAGCCGTGCATGATGAAACCACCTGAACTTTTACAATCATTATCTGATGAGCATTCGTTTTTAACGCAGACGTTATCTTCACATTTGCCGGTGCTGCAGTCATTATCGCGTTTGCAGCCTTTTCCGACTTTGCATGCCTGGCAGGTACCACCGCAGTCGACATCGGTTTCATCGTAATTCTTTTCGCCATCATTGCATGTCGGATCGTCAGCCAGGGCACATCCACCATTGCGGCATACATAAGTATAAACATTCGAACAATCGTTGGCTGTATTACAGCTGCCAATGGCTTCCCCCTTGTCACACCCCTGGGTACACATCGCCATGAGCATGATTAAACCGAATGAATAAGCATAACGTGTTTTCATTATAACCTCCCAGACAAAAGAAAACCGATGCTAGTTTAGATGGATTTTTAGCAAGTTTAAAGGATTTTTTTGGTATTTGTGATTTCTGTTTTTTGGCCTGACCAGTTGTCTTCATATCAAAGTACAAAAAAAAAGCCACCCTTTAGGGTGGCTTTTTTACCGTTTAGAGCGGATTACTTGCAATCATCTTTGAAAAGTTTGCCATTGGCGCAGTATCCAGGCGAGGCAAGCGCAGGGATGTCCTCTGAGGCATGAGAAACCATCTCTTTGGCGGATACATCCAAATCGGTTGGCAGGGTCATCGAAATACCTTTCGAAGCTTTTCCTATCGTCACATGACTGCCGTCGGCACCTGAACAGCTCATGTAGGATTCATAGGTACCGCTTTGAGACATGGATGTTGTGTTCAATGTCTGGGTTAATGTGCCTTCGGGCAAAGGCAAGCTGGCTTCACAATTGTGAATAATTACCACTCCTTTGGATTGCAGTGTGCCTGTGAGTTTGTTTTCGTTTTTCTTACCAGCCTGCGTGCCATCCGTTCGTTCCAAAATAGCCGAACAGCCGTCTAATTTCAGTGTTTTGCCAGAGATATTGACAACCTCAATAAACCTGCATTGAGCAGCGTCGTTGTTATAGCTAAAGGTTTTGCCTGCATCTGCATAGACCATCACTTCGTTGATAAGCATATCATCGCTGGATGCATTCTCGGCAATTTCGCCGGTGCATTTGCCGCCTTCGCACTGGCCGCTGGCGCAGTCTTTGGGTTTTGAGCATTTCTTGCCATTTTCGCAGGGAGCACAGATACCACCACAGGATTCGCCGTTGTTGTTGCAATCTACCTCGCAGCCTGTACTGAAGGTGCCGCCGTTGACGCAGTAACCAGGGGAGGCTACGGCAATGCTTCCGGGTACGCTTGTATGTTCGATCATGTCCAAGGCCCCAACCTGCAGATCGTGAGGTAAATTCATGGAGGTGCCTTTTACTGCTGGATCTACATCTATACTGTCCCCCTCTACATCATTGCATATCACTTGAACCTTGTAGGTTCCCCCTTGTGTGATATTGGATGTGTTTGCGAGTTTGGACTGGATGAAGTCATTGGGCAATGGCAGTGTTTCACAGTTATGTACGACAATCCCGCCTTTGGGGGTAACAATGCCGCTGAGAGAATTTTCGCTCTTCTTGTCGGCATCTTGCCGATAAATATTAGCCTTACAGCCATCCAGTTTTACGGTGTGATCAGAAATATTCACAATCTCAATGAATTTACATTCTTTGATATTGTCTCCGTTAATTGTAAAGAATGAGGTCGAATTTGAGGTGGTGTCTTCGGCTGCCATAAACTCGTTAATAATTAAATCATCAACACTTGCACCGGGAACAGCGGTTCCCGTACATTTGCCGCTAGTACATTCGTTGGTTTCGCAGTCGGTGTCCTCTTTGCATTTTTGATCCAATGCACAGGCTTTACATGAGCCGCCGCAGTCGACATCGGTTTCGTCCTGATTCTGAAGTTTATCGTTACAGGTCGGTTCGGTTTCACAAAGGCCCGTGACGGTATTGCAGGTGCCGCTTTGGCAATGTTTATCTTCCGAACATTTCGAGCAAACATTGCCTTTGCAGACGCCCGAAAGACAGTCGGCATAGATTGAACAGCTCTTGCCCAATTCACAGGGGGTGCAGTTACCGCCGCAGTCGGCGGCACTCTCGTTGCCGTTAAGAAGGGTATCGGCGCAGTAATTCTGGCAGTTCAACGAAAACAGACCGCCATTGGCGCAGTAACCCGGGGTAGCAAACGCCGCAGCACCGGGAATTGAGATCGTCTTGACCATATCCGATTCTGGATCAAAATCGACCTTATGATTCATCGAAGAAGAATAATCCTTTTCGGTGGCATCGAAATCAACGGCAAATGTGGTGTTGCCGGCTTCGTCTTCGAGGTAAAGGTTGTAGGTGTATTTATCGGTTAAAAATGACGAATTGTACTGGATGCGTACATCGGAGGCGGGATAATCCAGTTGATTTTCTTTGCAGGAGTGAACGAGCAAAATCTTTTTGGCATCCAGTGCGCCAGTGAGTTTAATTTCTTTGGGATTTTCGACTTTGTTTGTCTTTTTGATGATGAGTTTGACGCCTTCGAGCGATACGTTGCTGTCTGAAACATTGGCAATTTCAACGAACTCACACGACGCGTTGTTGCGGTTCAACGGGAATGTTGGGGCATTTTTGCTGCCTGACGCATCGTAAATCTCATTAATCACAAGGACATTGACATCATTTTTAGCAGGATCAGTTCCGCCGCATTTGCCATCTTCACAGATGGTTGACATACAATCTGCGCCGGATCCACATACCTGCCCGACTTTGCACGTAGAACCACAGATACCGCCGCAGTCGGTATCCGTCTCGTCCTGGTTGAGCTGTTTGTCCGAACAGGTTTCGGGCACTGCACAGTAATTGTTGGTTTCGCCTGTTGGATCCCCGTTCTCATCCAGAATGGGATCCATTTTACAAACGGCGTTGGTCTGTTTGCACTGTTCATTTTTCGTGCATACTTCACAAACGCCATATTCGGGCTCATGGTAAACGCCTTTGTCATCGGTAGAGCCTTTTTCTGGATCTTTGTAACAATAACCGCCTGCGCAGTCTTTATAATCCTTGCACTGAGCTTCATCTTTGCATTTTTCGCAAAGCGAACCACCACAGTCGACACCGCTTTCGTCTTCGTCTTTTTCACCATTGGCGCAATGCGTAACGCAGTTTTCGTGATAGAGGCCGCCGTTGAGGCAGTAACCCGGGGTTGCTGCAGCGGCATTCTTGCCAATAGACGTGGTCTTGTTCATGTTTGCATTGGCATCAAAGTCGATTTCACGATTGTACGAAGATGCATACTGCGCAAATTTGATTCTGACCGGAGCACTCGCCTTGTCGCCGGCAACCAGGACGAAACTATAGGTGCCGCTGCCGACAATTGAGAGCGCGTCTGATTTTATGGAAAGCACTTTCTCGTGTAAAGGAAGGTTGTCACAGTTGTGAATGACCGCAAGTGATTGGGGTTGAATAATGTTATTGGAAAGGTCAATCTCGAAAGAGCCTTCTTTATCTTCACGTTGTACGACGAGTTTAACGCCGTCCAGTTTATAGCCGGTTTTGTCGGGGTTTGCGATTTCGATAAATTCACAGGCCGTTACATTATCATTTAACGCAAATGGAGGTGTGCTCTTGGAAACATCCTGCAGCTCGTTGATGATGAGTTTGGTGGGATCAGCAACTGCATATTCTGCTTCTTTGCAAACCAAATCATCATTCTCATCACACTTGTCTTTGGGACAGACACAGGAGCCCGAAACACAGTCGTTGGGAACTTTGCATTTCTTGCCGACTTCGCAGCGTTTGGGTTCAGAATAGGTTGCACAGACGCCGCCACAGTCGACGTCCGTTTCATCCTGGTTGAGTTTGTTATCTGTACACGACACACAGGCATTGTGGTCGCATGTCTCGCCCGGATTGCAGTCTGCTTTGGTTTCGCAGGATTTCGCTATGCATACATTGCCTTCGCAAACGCCCGATGTGCAATCGTCGTTGACGATACAAGTTTTTCCGATATTGCATGTCTGTCTGTAATCTATGTTTTGAGCTGGTACAACATAGGCTTCCGAAACACAGGCACCACCGCAGTCCACGTCAGTTTCAACACTCGTGTCTGTACTGCCGTTCAGACAGTGCTCAGGAATAAAGCGTTTGCAGGTTTTGGATACGGCATCGCAATAAAATACTGCCGGATCTCCGCAATCCTGAGGAGCCGTTGTGGGCGAACAGCCTCCGGTCTTGTCAGAATCTTCACCGCAGCCTGTAAATGATAAACCAAGAACAGCACATAAACATACCAGATAGAGACGATTTTGCTTCATATTTTACCTCCAGGGGAAAACCCAAACGGTATTAGTTTAAATAAACTATCTGCAAAATCAAAGAATTTTGCAAAAACAATGTATGCCTACATGTCGCTATAAACAGCAAATGCCGCGTATTGCCAACGGCAATAGCGGCATTCATCGCGCGGCGTATTGCAGATAGCCGCGCATCTATCCAGAATAGGCACCTGATTATTTGCAAAGTGTATTAAATCGGTTGCCATTGGCACAATAGCCCGGGCTGTTCTTCTTATCATTAATGGTATTGTGCATGACGAGATCTTTGGTCGAATCCAAATCGATTTCGCGTGTCTGGGAAATACCTTTTTTGCTGCTGGGCATGCCGGAACGCAGTATCAGGTTGCCTACATTCGTCCCACGACGCAAAGCCAATGCGTATTCCTTATCATTGGTGAGCTTAATTGTGGCTTTGAGGTGATGGGCATCGGCGGGCAAAGTCATGGTTTCACATTCGGAGACCACCAAAGCCTCATTGGCCGGCAGCATTCCTGACAGGGCGATGGATGACGCGGTATCAATCGTTTCGGTTTCTGTTTTATATTTGATAAGCTCCAGGCCATCGAGCCGGAGTTTTGTATTGGTAAGATTGACGATTTCGACGAATTCACACTGATTGTCGGATGATGTATCGAATATGCTTGCTGTATCGGGCTGCCCCATGACCTCATTGATGATGAGATCCGAAGGATTGGCGTTGGGGATAGCCCCGCCTGAACACTTGTTGAATTTGCATTCATCCGAGAGACAGTCGGCATTGGTGTGACATGCTTTGTTGGCATCGCACTGATTGCAGCTGCCGCCGCAGTCGATATCACTTTCATCGGAATCCTTAATGCCATTTTCGCAGTGGGGGGTGCAGCTGTTCACATACAACTCGCCATTGCTGCAATACCCGGGAGAATGCTTTAATGCCGCATTCACTTCGGTGTGATTGATGAACTCCCCTGACTGTGCAGCGTTCCAAACTTTAGGGACGCGCGAAATCTGGGCACTGGGTTTGGCCGATTCGGTCAGCGCATGCAGGACGGTAGAACCAAACAAAAGGCTCATTTGGTAATAGCCTGTGTTGACAAAGGCGTTTGTTTCCTTGATGCCGACGATATTCACCACGCCATCGGGCAAACCATTCAATGCGCTGCCCGAAACGACGACTGCCTGATGCGGTGGTACGCATCCCTCGAGTTTTGCGGTGACCGTCCCTGTATTATCCTGACGTTCCGCTTTGAGGGTCACATCGCGCAGACTGATTGGGGTATTGGTCAGGTTGGCAAATTCGACAAATTCTGCTTGCGTCTGAGCGGCGTCTGGGTCGTACATGGACATCGCAGCACTGGCGGAAATGTTGTTGAAAAATTCGGTCAGGACGAGATCGCCGGCCTTGGGGTCGGCACATTCGGTACCATTGCAATATCCCGACTGGCAATTATAGGATTTACAATCGCCATTTTGGGTACATGTGCGGCCATTGGCACATGCGTTCGGGCATGAACCGCCGCAGTCGATGTCAGCTTCGTCGCCATTCTTAATGCCGTCACTGCACGAAATGCAGGCGCCTTCGACACAAACGGCATCCCCTTCGCATTCATTGTCATTTTTGCATTTGGCTTTGGCACATGTGCCGCTGACGGTGTCGCAATTCTCCGACAGACAGTCTTTATCTGTGCTGCAATTCCTGCCGATTTCGCAGCCTCCGCATTTGCCGCCGCAGTCGATGTCTGCTTCATCTTCATCCTGTACGCCATTGGTGCAGGCGGTCATGCAATCTTCGCTAAACAGGCCGCCGTTGGCGCAATAACCGGGGGAACTGTTCAGTGTGCTCACGTCTTTATGGAAGACGAGTTCTGAGGTGAGCGACAGGTCTTCTGCGCGCGTCTGGGACTGGCCTTGATTGGCGGAACTCGTTCCCAGGCGAAGTACCGGATCTGTCTGAACACCTTCACCATTTTCGAGCCAGAGATAATAATCCTGGGCATTGACAAATTGGGTCTTACCCAATGTGATATCGATCATATCTTCGGGCAGCGGCAGACTGGCACAATTGTTGACAACGACACCGCCTTTGGGTGGGATAACGCCGGAAAGTGGTACGGAAACCGGCTTGTCTTCGAGTTCGCCGGTAGCGGCATTGTATTTCTGGTATGTGAGGTTCCATCCGGCGAGTTGTCGTTTGCCATCGGCAATGCTGACAATTTCGATGAATTCACATTGGATTGTCTTGGGTTGGGTACCGAAATAGACACCGGATTTTGGGGAACCCATGACTTCGTTGATGAGGATTTCGGTGGGCTGGAAGGGGAGGAGTGGTTCACCTTCACAAACGAAATCCTGGCATTGATATGAAAGACAGTCGATGTTGGCCTGACATACTTTCCCGCTGTCACAGGCACCGCAAATCTTGCCACCGCAATCGATATCGGTTTCATCGCCATTCTTAATGCCGTCACTGCATGAAGTACAAACACCCGATTCTTCGCAAACGCCGTCTGTACAATCCGCATCGGATGTGCATTTGGGATTGGCGCATATTCCTTTGTCGCAAAAGTTGGTTTCGCAGTTTGCATGATACAGGCAGGTCTGACCAATCCCGCAGGGGCCGCAGTTTCCACCGCAATCCACATCCGTTTCACTGGAATCTTTCTGGCCATTGGAACAGGTTACTTCCTGCAGCATGCATACGCCATTGCTGCAGCTATGGGTGTCACAGTCTGCATCTTTGTTGCATTTAAAGCCGAGTTCACAGGCTCTGCATACGCTGCCGCCGCAGTCGATATCCGATTCATCGCCCGATTGAATGCGATCATCACAACTATGACATGTACCCGAAATGGGATCACATGCCAGGCCATTCGGACATCCGGCTTTGACGCAGGATTCGGGTTGGCAGACATCGTTTAAGCAGGACCCGGAAAGACAGTCGCTGTCTGCGAGACAGGTTTTGCCTTCGGCACATTTGCCGCATACGCTGCCGCCGCAGTCTGTGTCGGTTTCTTCTTCATTCTTAATGCCATCGTGACACAAAGTATCACAATTATTCTTGTAAAGTCTGCCATTGGAGCAATAACCGGGGGAATGGTTGAAGTTGCTGATCAGATTGTGCAGCAATAGTTCAATTTCGAATGGGGTGTATTGCAGCTCCTGTAATGCTGCCGACAATCCGGCTTTTTCTCCTGAGGGGACTGTAACGGTATGAAGTGTCTGCTCAGCATTGGTTCCAGCCTGAATGATCATACAGCGATATTCGCCGGTATTGGCGAGTTGATTGGGAGCCGGCAAAGAGAGAATATTCAGTCCTCCGTCAGGTACGGGAATATCGGTGTTTGACAGGACTGCCACATCCATAGACCCAAGACATCCGGACATTTCGAATGACACAGGTTTGGCATCTTCTGCGTCCAGCCGCTGACAACGTATCTTTAGTGCTCCAAGGTCGACTTTCTTGTTCGAAATATTGACGATTTCGATAAATTCAGTCTGCTGGGTGTCTGCATTGTCGAAGGTTTTGTCGACGGCTGCATTGTTCAGCACTTCGGTAATAATGATGTCTCCCGCTGCGGCTTGTTCACAGTCTGCGGCATAATCAACACATTGATTGTTGATACACAGATTGAGCGCACAGTCTGCATTCGTATTGCATGTTTTGCCGACTTCGCATTTGGCCTGGCAGACGCCTCCGCAGTCAACATCAGATTCACCGTCTGACAAAATCCCGTTCAGACATGGATTGAGAACGCAAAGACCATCCCGACAAATTTCATTGGCCTCACATTGCTCTGAGACATTGCACGATTTGGGCTCGACGGTTTCGGCACAACCTACGGCAACGGCTGTGACTGCTACCATTAAGAAGAATGCGCGTTTTCCATTCATAATGTACCTCCCTTAAAACAGATACCTATTTTACATTATGAAGGTTTTTTTAGGCAATATCCAATGCAATTCGCAATTCGCAATTCGCAATTCGCAGTTAGCAATTCGCAGTTAGCAGTTAGCAGTTAGAGCATTCTCAAGGTTATTCCTTAAGAATGTTGTTTTTTAGCTTCAGAGTCGCCCTTTAGTTTTGCATCCCAACTGCTCACAGCTCACTGCTCACAGCTAATTTTGTATGTCATTCACAATGAACTTCAGCGTCGCCCTTTAGTATTGCATCCCAATTGTGCATTGCTCGTTCGATACAAACGCCCGGCATCTTTGAACGATTTCTTCGAACTGTGCATCATTCTGGGGCATGTTGAGCCATTCGATGGCATTATCCGCTTCAAACCAGGTCAACTGGCGTTTGGCAAAGTGCCGCGTTTCTCGTTTGGCGAGTTCAAGTGCTTCTTCTTTGGTGCATTGTCCCGACAAATAAAGATAGGCTTGTTTATATCCGAGTGCTTTCATGGGCAGTTGGCAGGGATCGAGATGGGCGTCCATCATGGCCTGCGTTTCTTCGATAATGCCCGAACGCCACATTTCGTCGAGGCGTCGCTCGATTTTTTCGTATAATTGCGGGCGGGGCGCGGTGCATCCAAATGCAAGCCGTTCCACCAGCGCATCCTTAAACCCATGCTGTGCATGGATGCTGCTCATGCGATTGCCGGTAATTTCAAAAATCTCCAGGGCACGCTCTATTCTTATCCAGTCTGTTGCATAAATCTTTGCTGCCGCCTCGGGATCGATCGTTTGGAGGCGTTCATACATTGCTGCAATGCCTATTTGGTCGCGTTCGGCCCGAAGTCTTGTACGGATTTCGTCATTTCTAGCAGGAGCTTCGATGAGACCATGCACAATCGCCCGATGGTACAGGCCTGTTCCTCCCGAAATGATGGCAATTCGCCCTCTTTCCTGGATCTCCCTGATCTTTTGATGTGCATACGCAGCAAATTCCGATGCATCCATCGGAGGACCAAAATCAATGAGATTAATGCCATGAATCGGTACCAGGGCACATTGTTCTGCATTGGGTTTATCGGTGCCAATGGCAAGCGGACGATAGACCTGCATCGAATCGACATTAATCAGTTCTCCAGCGAGAGCATGTGCAAGGCGTACTGAAAAGGATGTTTTGCCACTCGCGGTTGGCCCGACAACTTGAATGATTTTGGGTAAATTGGACATTTTAAATGCGTAATGCGTAATGCGTAATGCGTAATGCGTAATGCGTAATGCGTAATGCGTAATGCGTAATTATTAAAGTATTCTCAAATAATTGTCACGCCCCGGAGGGGCGTATCATTCGTAGCTAATAGCCGTGGGTGAGCCCGAAGGGCGTAACCCACGGATGAAATACGGGATATTTGGGGGATCATGGCAATGAGCAATTAGCAATTAGCAATTAGCAATGAATGTACT